>NZ_JADXDQ010000040.1:0-16611 GCF_015831295.1 Streptococcus sp. NLN64 | reverse complement strand
GTGTTTTCTTCACTTGAAGCAGTCATCGATCAATTAGAAACAGTCATTAGAGGTTTACATTGGGAAGATTTAAAAACCATTGTCCGAAGACAATGGTTGGTTTCAGATTTTGAACTTAACTGAGTATAAAAATTGAACTCTAACAAAGAAGCACGAGTACTGAGACTCGTGCTTCTTTATGTCAAATTATTCATTTTCTATAACACTTATACTCTTTTAGTTTATCTTTTATTACTGTGTTAGCTCGTCTTGCCGTACTTTAGTACTGCCTGCGACTCGCTGCCTTGTACTAAAAGCAAACTAAAAGACTATATACTCATTAAATTTTAAAATCTGACGTTGTCAAGCCTCTTCGGTGAACTTCAGTTCTACCATCATCGGCTTTCCTAGTCATTTTTTTGAAATTTTTCGAGTATTCCGATTTTGAAGTTTGTCCAGTATTAACGAATTTCAAACATACTAAGCTTAGTAGTGAAGAAACCTTCGACGAAAGATTTCCTCACTACTTTTTCTTTATGTTAAAGTAGAGGTGTCTTGTTAAATCGTACTAAATTTTGACATTTAATGCCGTAGCTCAGTATTTTCTGCGACTCACTTCTAAGGCTAAAATTGCTTTTCAGTGAGCATAAACTGTCTATCCTCTGCGAATCCCCAATTCTAAAAGATTCATCTGCAGATGACTTTCCTTTAAAGAATAAGTTTCCAATTGGTTGACAACTGACCGTAAATGATTCGCTTTTTCACTTGAAATCAGCCCATCACTTTCAAATTCATGAATGATTTTTCGTTCCAAATAATAAGCCGCAATTAGTTCCTTTGAATGGTATTGTCTGGTTCGCAATAAAACACGACTGACAAATCCACCATCCCCGATAATGGTTGCTTCTCGTAAACGATAATCTCTGTAGTAATGCAGGAGCTCCGTTGAGTAGACTCCTGACAACTCAGCCAAGGCATCCATCAACACTTCTGTATTGTTCAGATAAAGAATCGCCAATTGATCGCTCTCCTCCGCACTTAGCTGCGGCTGATTTCCAGCCAACCACTGGCGAGTATAGGATCCAAATGTCATGATTTCATGGACCAGCAGTCTAGCTACCCGGAAAAAAAATAGTAACAGAAATGTTAAACGGCTCATAACCGAGCGACTCACTTGCCCTTCCAATCTTCTCAAATAACGCTGGTAAACAAAGTAAGCACGTTCTGATAAATGTCCCGCTTCATAGGCCTGATCGAGACCATCATTTTCGACACTTAACGTTAACAGATTCAAATCTAACCATTGCTGTCGAATGGAACGCCCTTCATGCTCAATAATCAAAGAACCAATCCGATCATTATAATTATCAAGCACAGCATATAGAGCCTCCTTCTCTGTACTTTCTTGAATGTCTTGTTCAATTTGATTGATGACTGCATTAAGAACAGCTATCTCTGCAGCATAATCTATATCTTCCTCGGGCTGATCAGCTAGATAAGGTAAAACCAAAAGACCTGTCAAAAAACTGAAGAGCGTAACGCCAGCCACTATAAAGAGTAAACTCGGATAAGCAATTTTTAGATCTTGTGGTAAGAGAAGGATGGTCGCTATCGACATGGTTCCTTTGACTCCTGAAAACGTTAGGATGAAAATTTCCTTCCACTGGGAGGTCAAACTATCCTTTTTGATCCATGCACGAAGAGCATAATAGACAGTAATTCCTATAAAACGAAGGGCAAATAAAACAACTGTTAGAAGGACACTCAATCCTAAAAGAATCGCATTGTCATACAAGGGACTTCTGACAATTGGATCAAACATATAGACCAATTCAATTCCTAAAATAAGAAAGACAGCCCCATTTAACATGAAGTTCACTGCTTTCCAAACAGTGTCAAAGGTTTCTTCTATTTCCACCTCAAGTTGATTAAAGCGTTTCCTGCGATTAGACTTCAAAATTCCAGCCACAACAACTGCAATGATCCCTGAAACTTGTAGCTGATCCGCCAAATAAAAGGTCAGAAGTGGGAGGCTCAGTTCTAATAACAATTCTCCCGCCACATCAACAGCTTGGTAACGCATCAGTATCTTGTGGGTAATGAAATTCAAACCAGCCGCGAAGAAACCAACCACAATTCCTCCTGCAATTTGAACAAAAAGCGTACCTCCAGCTTGGGTTACAGAAAACATACCGGTTGTCCAAACCAGAATGGCCGTTTGATAAGAGACCAAACCACTTGCATCATTCAAGAGCCCCTCTCCCCTTAAGATATCCTCTGTCTTCTGCGAAAATCGGAATCGCTCGGCCAAGGACGAAAATGCAATCAGGTCAGTCGAGCCTAGGGCAGCACCTGTGGCTATCGCTACTGCCCACGGTACAACCACTAACTGGGTATGGATAACAGCTCCTAAAACAAGGGTCGTCAAAAAGATAAGGGGGAAAATTAAATAAAGGATGAAGCGCCAATGCCGGCCAATACTAGACACATCCGCCTCCTCCGACTCGCGAAAGGCTAGAGGACCAATGATCAAAGCCAGAAACACGTTCGTATCAAATTCAATTTGGTCTGAAAGCGTAAATAATCCAATGATGATCCCAAATACAATCTGTAGAAAAGGGACAGGTAATTGAGGGATAACCTTATTTAATGCATTTGATAACACTAATACCGATACAAAAATTAATAAAATCAGCAAGATTTCCATCTAGCGCGTTCCACCCTGACAAAGCTTCTGATAAAAATTTTTCTCTTTCGCCACCTTTTTAGCAGTTGGCTGATCATCCTGCCCATTAATTTGCAAGGCACATCGTTTCATCTCCAAACCTAAAACTCGTTTTTGTTGACGACGTAACTGGCGCTCATGACCTGCTTGGATAGCCTGATGATCATCCACACGAACATCTTGTAATCGTGCTCTATCTTTTAAAGCCTGCAAACGTTCTTCAATAAATTCCTTATCCATGTTTCTCTACTTTCTTTTCAATCATAATTAAAAAAGGGGGACAATTCCGCTGATTCAGGGTTCGGTATTCCAAAACGGTATAATCCTCTTGCGGCAGGTCTTGGACAAATGCCAAGAGTGCATCCTTTTCCTCTGTACCTCCTGGATGTCCCCAATAGACCATCATCGCAATCCGACCACCCGGAAGCAAGATATCACAGGCTGCCTTCACCGCTACCAATGTCGTTTCTGGAAGGGTCACTATACTCTTATCCGCTGACGGTAGATAACCCAAATTAAAAATCACCGCCTTAGCCTGATCCACATATTCTGCCAGATGCTCATGTCCCTTTAAGTGTAATTGAACATTGCTCTGACCAGCCTGTTCCAAACGCTGCTGGGTTTGAACCAATGCTTGTGCCTGAATATCAAAAGCATGGACAAGACCGCTCCTTTGGGCTAGAAAGAGTGTGTCATGGCCATTCCCCATGGTTGCATCCACTGTGGTATCCTCTGGGCTAAGGACCTGAACCAGAAATTCATGGGCCATGTCTAAGGGTTTTAGTGGCATTTTTTCCTCCCCCATCTTTTTTAAAGATGTTCCCATTATACCATTTTTCTCAAAAAAGAAAGCAAGCTAACGCATGAGCTACCTTGCTTGTTTGCCTGTAAAACGCCAACGAAAGCGAAGTCTTTGATAGGCGGGGAATTCTAAAAATAAGATCCCAAACCCTAGCAGAAGACTACCGATGACGTCGCTCGGGTAATGGACCCCTAGATAAACTCTGGACAGAGGTAGCACCAAAATCAAGAGGATTAGAAATCCTTGTAAGAAGGTCCGGAGCCATCCTGCCTGAACATTTTGGCTAACAATAATCAGCACAGAGCCGATTACCAAACTGGCTGCTAGAGCATGACCACTGGGGAACGAAAACCCCTTCTCTGCAACTAGATGCTCAATACCAGGACGTGGTCTTTGATAGATATTTTTCAAGATAAGAACCAGTAAGCCAGTTAAAGCCAGGTTCCCTACTAAGAGGATTGCCTCGCTATAGTAACGTTTCCACAGAAGGAAGATTGTAGCCAGGGCAACCCAGCCCATAATGACCGGCATATTCCCAATCTTGGTTAGACTGGTAAAGAAAGTCGTCAAAGCTGTGGGAAGATCACCACGAACAGCGGTTTGAATCCCACTATCAAAAGCCACCAAGTTTTGAGGATAGAAACGAACTGTATACCCCAAAATCACAAATAATAAGAGACAAAAACTCCCTCTCGTCCAGTAGCTTTGCTTATTCTGCATAGGCTTTCACCACCGGTTTCATGAGTGCCCAAATCAGACAAAAACTAAAGGTATAAGACACTCCAGCAATCAAATTGAAGGGGAGAACCATAGCTTGGAGATAGGTTCCAAGCCCAATGATAGCAGCAATATCAAATCCAGCAAAGCTAGCATACAGGGGAATGGCATAGAAATAGTTCATCCCAAGCATCACCACGGTTAGGGCTAGGGTCCCCAAGCCTCCAGCTAGAAAATACTGAACATAGGAATCCTTTTTACGCCAAACCATGGCTAACACCAACATAAAAGAGAAAATTCCGAGCATATTCATAGGAAGCCCGATAACAGTCGAAATCCCTTGGTTATTCAATAAAAGCTTCAGTAACGAACGAAGCAAGAGAGCCAAGCTTGCCTGCTTCAGGCCAAACAACTCCAATGCTACCAAAATGGGTAAAATACTTAAATCCAACTGCAAGAAATCTGCACCTGGAATAATGGGAATAGCAAAAAACATCAAAATAAAGGAAAGGGCAGCCAACACTGCCACAATCGTCAAGCGTTTAATTCGAGTCATGTCGTACCTATCTATTTAATCTTATCTTGTTCATAATGATGAACAGTTTCTAATCCAACAAAGTTCTGTTGGCGTAAAGCCTCGTAAACCACCATACAGACTGCATTGGAAACATTTAAACTACGGACATGGTCATCATTCATGGGAATCCGAATCGCCTGTTTCCGATAGTCCTGTAAGAAATCCGCAGGCAAGCCAGTATCTTCCCGTCCAAAAATAAAGTAAGCATCGTTCCCTGTCTGATAGTCCTTCTCAGCATAGGTCGCTTCTGCAAATTTGGTAACGGGATAGAGTGATTGATGCCCATGTTGGCTCAAAAAATCCTCTAAAGATTCATAGTGAAAAATCTCCAACTGGTCCCAATAATCGAGCCCTGCACGTTTCATCTTTTTATCATCCAAAGGAAAACCCAAAGGATGGATTAAATGAAGGGGACTATTGGTTGCGGCACAGGTCCGAGCGATATTTCCTGTATTTTGTGGAATCTGAGGTTGGTATAAAACAATATGATTCAAGGAAAAGGTCCTTTCGAATAAAAAAATAGCCACATTGTCCGGAGTCAAGCTCAGCGGGCAATGTGGTGCGCTCATCTGATTAACTTAGATCACAACAGGTCTGAGCTAAATCAATCAAATTACAGTCTTAGTATATACCAGGAACACCTTACCTGTCAAGCTTCTTGATTGTTTTTTTGAAAAAAACAAAGGAATCTGGAAGGGGATCCTCTCCCCCCTGTGACCAAGGGTGACAGGACAAAATTCGCTTACTGCCCAAATAGAGGCCCCATAGACCATAAGCCTCTAGGGCTTGAATCATATAAGTAGAACAAGTGGGGCTATAGATACAGGAAGGTGGAAAAAGAGGCGAAATAAAGCGTTTGTAGCCCTTCACCAGAAGAATCAGAAGACGACTCATCGTCTTTTCTTCCCAGTCTGCTTAGGCGTTACCGCTAGGTTATGCAGTTGACTGATTTCTTTTTTGTTTAACCGTCGGAATTCGCCTGGCCGTAAACCTGCTACATCCAGATGACCGAAACGAGTTCGGGATAATTTGTCAACTTGAAGTCCAACCGCCTCAAACATCTTCTTAACCTGATGATTCCGGCCTTCATGAATGGTTAATTCCACAACGGAACGGTTTTTAACCGGGTCGACTTTTAAAATATTGTAGACTGCTGGTTTTGTTTTCTTTCCTTCAATGACAATGCCTCTGGTTAACGGACGAAGGTTTTCCTTGGTAGCCAATCCTTTCACACGCGCTAGGTAAACCTTGTCAATTTCATTTCGAGGATGGATCATCTCATCCGTAAAATCACCATCATTGGTCAATAACAAAACACCACTAGTGTCCCAGTCCAAGCGGCCAACGGGATAAATCCGTTCCTTGACCCCACTAAAAAAATCAAGAACAGTTGCCCGGCCCTTGTCATCACTGACACTGGAAATAACTCCACGGGGTTTATTTAAAAGGTAGTAGACTTTTTCCTCATGATAAATCGGTTGACCTTCAACTTCTACACGGTCCCCTTTTTTCACAGTGGTAGCCAATTCCTTGACCACTTGGCCATTGATCGTTACCCGGCCCTGCTTAATCAGCTCTTCAGCTTTGCGACGGCTGGCAACTCCAGCATGGGCTATGTATTTATTAATTCTCATTTTCTTCCTCAATCCTAAACAAGGACTTCTCTTGCTCTTCTTCTTCCTCTACTTGGACCTGAGGAAGATCTTCTAATTGATTCATCCCCATGTAGTCCAAAAAATAATCAGTGGTGCCATATAAATTTGGACGCCCTAAGGTTTCCTTTTTACCAACCTCTTTGATTAAACCAAATCCTTGCAACTTGGTTAAGGCCCCGCTTGAGTTAACACCGCGAATAGCATCAATTTCAATGCGAGTAATTGGCTGACGGTAAGCAACAATGGAAAGCACCTCCAAGCTGGCCCGGGAAAGAGATTGCTGCATCGGTGTCTGTGCATAGGCTTCCAATAAAGAAGCATAGGCTGGCTTGGTCACCAGACGCAAGCTTCGCTTGGTCTCAATGACCGTCAAACTGGAATCAGGATTCTGGTCATAGGATTGGATTAAAGCCTTGACCAAGGGTTCGAGCTGAACTGGATCTACATCCAACATGGAGGCCAAATGGAAGCGATCGAGACCATCTTCACCAGCTGTAAATAAGAGGGCCTCCAAGGCCGCTAATTGACTCATGTTACCTGTCCTTCTATCCATATTTCATCAAAGGTCTCAGCCTGATGGAGACGAATTTCTTGGATTTTCACCAATTCCAAACAGGCTAAAAATTGTGTAATCATTTGGGAAAGCGATTCAGCCTGAACTAGAAGTTGGCTAAAGGCCAGTTTTCCCTTGGCTTGCTTCAAACCTTGGCGAACCTGATCCATGGAATCCTCAATCCGAAAATCATCCCGTTCTACCGTTGTATGCTGTCCCTGCCGTTTCTTTTTCTCCTGCCGTAGTAGATGCGAAAACGTCAAAAAGAGGTCCATTGAAGTGATGTCCTGATTGAGTTCCACAACTTCCGAAAGCAAAGGACTAGAGGGATGGCTATAATAGAGCGAGCGATCCTCATGCTGCCGGGCCAATTCCTGACTGGCTGCTTTAAAGTAGCGATAATCTTCCAATTGTTGAAGCAGGTTCTGCTCCATATCCTCCACTAGCTCGTCTTCCTCTTGACTTTGAATCTGGGGTAAGAGCTTCCGGCTTTTTAGTAAAATCAACTGACTGGCCATAACCATATACTCAGAAGCCACTTCCAAACGTAAGGCTTGGAGGGTTGACAGGTAGGCCAGATACTGTTCAATCACCTCTAACAAGGGAACATCATAAATATCCATTTGGTAGCGAGAGACGAGGTGCAAGAGCAAATCCAAGGGTCCCTCAAAATCTTTGATTTTTATTTCCATTTGCGGTATTTCTCAATACTGTGTAAGGAGCGCAGGCCTAGATTATCTGCAATCGTCAGCAAGTCCACTCCGGCTTTCAATTCTTTAAAAATATACTGCTCTCGTAAACTTTGAGGGGAGTGGGTTGTCAGCTCCTGCTCCTCCAAAAAAGCTTTTATCTGTAAGAAAACCCACTGACGGGTATAGGGTTTCCCTTGATGTTCAAAAAGAAAGGTGCCTGGGCCTTCTTGGCCCAGGAGCTTTCTCAAGTTCTCTCCCACTTCCAGAACTCTGCGTTTACCGCTTTGTCCCACCTGCAAAAGACCAAGAGCAGGCTGTAAATCGGACTTCTTCAGCTGAATAATTTCAGTTGGCAAGAGCCCGGTTTCCAAAATCAGAGCTACCAAAAGCTGGCCTTGTGGATATTGGGTCCTTATCTGAAACAAATCCTTAGCCAACAAAGCCTGGTCAGGAGCACTCGGCTCCTCTTGACTTTTCAAAGGCGGCAAATCCAAACGGTAATAACGTTCGACATGTCCCTCTTGATAAAGAAAGAAGAGGAATTGGTTAATGGCGGATAGCTTTCGCCGCTGAGCCGTTACACTGAGATGACTCAAAGAGTCCCGGTAGACTTTAAGACCCAGATCATCTACCTTGCCATTCAGGCTCCGCTCTAATTGCTTTAAATCCGATACATAGGCCGCCCTGGTATTGGTGGAAAGTCTTTTGCTTTCTAAAAAGGACTCAATCCAAGCTCTCATTTGGGACTCATTTCATAATGTTGGCCAAAATCATGGAGCAGGGCATTGGTTGCCTTGAGAATGGATTTACGAGCAATAATCCCTTCCAAAAGGCCCTCAGCATCCAAGACCGGCAGAAAGGACTCGTCCACCAACTTGTGAAAGACTTCTGTCAGGGTGTAACCCGGTCCCAGGGTAAGTCCATCTCTTTTGACCATATGCACAATGTCCATATTTTCCAGCTCTGCAGCTGACAGATTGTGTTGTATTTGATAGCTCAGGATATCCGTTAAAGAAATCGTTCCTACAAATTTACCGTGGTCTGTCACGACAGGAATCCGTGTATAGGTAATCTGACTTAGCAGGAGAATTACATGATCCACGTTATGGCTATCGATGACAACCGCCAGATTCGCAGCGGGCGTTAGAAAGGTGGACTCTTGGGCCTTCAAATAGTCCTCTAGGGGTTGTGCAATCATTTGATAGTAAACTCCTTGCTTAAGCTGGGGAAAAGCTGATGATCTCGTGTGTAGTAATCCACACGAGCTTGATTGCCTTCAAGACGAATCACAGCATAGAGACGTTCCAAGATTGTCCCACGCGGCTGACTGACTGAACCTGGGTTCAAATAAAGGATCCCATCTTCTTGATAAGCAGCAGGGATATGGAGATGCCCGTAAAGACAGATGCTGGCCCCTTCTTCTTGCGCCCAGTAGGCCAATTTATCCATGGTGAAATTGATATTTTGCAGATGGCCATGAGTTTGGACAATCTTGTACCCATCCAAATCGACACTCAGACGATCCGGAAAACCTGCAAAAAAGTCCATATTTCCGGCAACAACATGGATACCGTCCCAAACTGGATCATCCACTTCCAATTCTGAATCTCCATTGTGGAAAATCAAGTCTGCCTTATCTTGCCATTGTTCTTTGATGGCTTGTACAATACTGCGATCCCCATGAGAATCGCTCATAACAACTACTGTCCGTCTCTCCATGATGGAAATACCTCCACTAATTTCTGAACAGCTTGAGCCCTATGAGACTGCTGGTTTTTCTCCTCCATACTTAGCTGAGCAGACGTTATTCCAGTCTCACCTATGAGAAAGAGGGGATCATAACCGAACCCATTCTCTCCCTTAGGCTCAAAGGCAATGTAACCAGGCCAATCGGCCTCAACAACCAAAGACTCACGCCCCGGAGCAGCGACAACCAAGGTCGTATGGAACTGAGCTGAACGATTTTCCTTATCTAAAACCATGGCCATCTCATGTAATAATCTAGCATTATTTTCAGCATCCGTCGCATCTGGTCCAGCAAAACGGGCACTCCATACTCCTGGAAGCCCACCTAGGACATCTACTTTTAGGCCGGAATCATCCGCTAGAACCATAGTCCCTGTTAGTTCTGCAATTCCTTCTGCCTTCAGACGGGCATTGGCTTCAAAAGTCGTACCTGTCTCCGCAATTTCTGGCAGATCTGGATAATCATTGAGATTTTCCACTCGGAAACCTAGTGGTTCGAAGATTTTCTTAAACTCCGCTGTTTTGCCCTCATTGCGCGTGGCAATCAAAAGGGGCTCTAATTCCGCTTGTCCCAGCACCTTATCCAACCCTTCCCCGCCTTCTGGTAGAACCACATGTAGCAGACGCCCTTCTTCCACAACCAATAGGGCAGCTCCTCGGCGCTCTAGGCTCAGATGACGGTTCTCACTGCGATTGATCAGGTCCACCATAAACTGTGCCAGCTTTTGAGCTGAAGACCATTGGAAAACTTGCACTTTAAAGCCATTTTTTTGAGACAAATTTTGAAAAGGGGCTAGGAAATGGTAAACCTGATCTTCCTGATCAAAAGCGAAACTTAAGTGAGGTCCGTCAGACACCTGTGCGACGTACCAGTCTTGTCCATCTCGAAATTCTACTAGTTCTTGTTTCATAAATCTATATGCTCCACTCGTACTTCTTCTTCTAGCCAGGTCTGGGCTAGTTGGGTAAAGGCAGCCGCATCTCCCGTCGTATAAAAGGCGTGTTGTTGCTGTTCCAAATCACGTCCACGATTGATTTCAAAATAATTCAAGAGGACCGAAATATCCCGAACACACTCAGCGCCACTATCAATCAAGGTGACCTCAGGACCCAAGGCATTTTGAATGACTGGCCGTAGCAAGGGATAATGGGTACATCCCAAAATCAAGGTTGAAACCTGTCCCTGAAAATCTTTTAACTGATCATACACAACCTTTTTAGCCAGACTAGAGTGAAGCTCATTCGCTTCAACCAGGGGCACGAAAGGTGGACAGGCCTGACTTATGACTTGGGCATTGGGATCCAAGGACTGAATCTTTTGGCGGTAAATATCCGAGGCGACGGTCATTTCTGTCGCAATGACACCAATCTTTCCTTTATGATTGACTTTAAGAGCTGCAGAAGCACCTGGAAGAATAACACCAAGCACTGGAATATCCAACGCTTCTTTGATTTCCTCCCAGGCCACAGCTGTTGCCGTATTACAGGCAATGACAATCATTTTGACATTTTTAGCCTGCAAAAAACGAACCAGTTCCCAAGTATATTCTCGAATTTCTTCAGCTGCCCGAGGGCCATACGGAGCTCGGGCAGAGTCTCCTATATAAATAACTTCTTCATGGGGTAGTTGACGTCGGAGCTCTTTTACAACGGTCAAACCACCGACTCCTGAATCCAAGAAACCAATTGGACGATTATCCATGCCATCCTCCTTTTATCTAGCCCAGTGGCCAATATTGCTGTAACCACCCTAGAAAAAACGAGAAGGCCGAGACTTTTGTCTCAGCCTCGCTTGTTTATTTCTTGGCTTGTTTCTTTTGTTGGTTAACAATTTGTTGATAAACTTGGTTGACACGCGCCTCGCTTGGTTTTTGTCCCATTTGCCCCATCATGACACGCAGGGCATCCTTATTCAAACGAGGGTATTGAGCAATTTCTTGCTCAAATTGACGGCGAGACAAATAAATTCCAAGTGCTACACCAGCAATAAAGAAAACAACGATTAATAGTATTCCTAACCAAAGAGGCATAATTCAATTCCTTCCACTTTCATACATTTCTCCTTATTATACCAAAGCCTAGCCTCTTTTTCAAAAAGAAAAAAACCTCCAAGCAAAACTTGGAGGAATCAGCCTTAATCGCGATTAGCCGCAAAAATGCGGAGGATACTCAAGAAAAGGTTGATAAAGTTCAAGTATAGGCTGAGAGCCATGGAAATAGCCCAACCGTTGGAAACTTGTCCACCTGATTGCTGGTAGGCTTGACGAATCCGTTGGTTGTCATAAGCAGTTAAGCCTGCAAAAATCACAACCATCACAATACTCATGATGTAGGACAAGCCTGCACTACGTAAGAAAATATTAATCAAACTAGCAATTAAAACTCCGAATAAGACCATGCGAAAAGCATGAGCCATACCAGACAAATCCCGCTTGCTAACAAGACCAACCACTGCCATAGCAAAGAAGGTCAGTGTAGCGGTCAAGAAGGCCGCAAACACATCCGTTTGGCTGTAAGCTGCTAGGATAAAGCTGAGGGTGAAGCCGTTTAGGGCTGAATAGAAAAGAAAAAGTGGCATGGCCATTGGATTATTTTTCCAAGCGGTTGTTGAAACTGAATAAACAAGAGCCAACTCAATAAAAGAGGCAGCATAGTAAACCCAAGAATGGTTGACCATAATATTTATCATGGTTGCTTGGAAAACATAAAGCAACAGACCAGAAACGAGAGCTGAAATACCAAGCCCCATCCCCATATAACCATAAACTTTAGCGAAAAAACGATTTAAACCAGTATCGGTTTGCGACATGATTGGTTGCATAAAAAACTCCTTTAGCTATTTTTTAGATGAAACAAGAGAATACCAGCCGCGATGGCCACATTTAGACTCTCTGCCTGACCTGACATAGGAATATGAACGGTTTGATCCGCCAACGAATGAGCTAGACCAGAAGCCCCTTGCCCTTCATTCCCCATTAAAAGGATGAGCTGCTCCATAGGAGCTAAGTCCAGGTAAGACTGCGACTGATCCTTTAGACTCGTCACCAAAAGCGGAGCATGAGTGACTTTGGTTAATTCATCCAACGAATACTCGTAAATCGGCAAATGCCAGTGGCTTCCTTGCATGGATCGAAGGGTCTTAGGACTATAGATGTCTGCCGTCCCAGGACTTACCAAAACCCCGGTAAAACCTGCTGCATCTGCTGTACGGATCATGGTTCCAACATTCCCTGGATCCTGAACTTCCTCCAAATACAACCATTTTCCTTGGCTTAAATCTGGCCTTTCGAGGATCTCTCGTTTCACCTCTGCCACAACCCCTTGAGGTGTTTTGGAATCCGCCAATTCAGCTAGAATGGAGGCAGAGACCAGTTGATAGGCCAAACCCTTTGGAAGTCGCTCTTTTTCTTCTTCCAAAATAAAAATAGTCCCAAATTCTACTCCAGCTTGATAAGCTTCTTCAAATAGATGCCAGCCTTCAATCAGATAAGAATTCTTGCGGTATTTTTTCTTTTGTAATTTTTTGACCTTTTTAATCAAGGGATTGGTTTTAGAGGTTATAATAGTCATAAGAGATATTATAGCACAAATGGAGGAACCTATGAAAAAAGTACGGTTAATTGTTCAAGGTCGCGTTCAAGGAGTTGGTTTTCGCTGGTCTGTTTGGGAACTCGCCAATTCATTGGGAGGGATTACAGGACGTGTCTGGAATCGAGAGGATGGAACGGTGGAAATTCTAGCCCAGTCTGAAGATGCCGGAAAGATGGCACTTTTTATCCAAGAGGTGAGAAAAGGACCTAGCCCTTTTTCCAAGGTGACCTATGTCGACGTTACCATGGCTAACTTCCCCTCTTATCAAGATTTTACCATCCAAAACTAATGGTCAGACCTTGGTCCTAAAAACTAAAGGTCAGACCTTGGTCCTATTGTAATTTAGGCCTAAAAACAGTAAAATGGGAAGGGTAATAATTTAGAAAAGGACGATGAATGTGACAATTAGAAAAAAATTTGTTTCTGCAGGACTCCTAGCCTCGATGCTGGTCTTGCTCTCTGGCTGTGTCGGCCGTGATGCGAGCGGAAATCCGACGGGCCTTATCTGGGATCTTTTGGGAAAACCCATGAGTATCCTAATCACCTTCTTTGCTGAAAATCAAGGATTGGGATATGGGATTGCCATTATTCTGGTAACCATTATTGTACGGATTATTATTTTGCCATTGGGGCTCATGCAATCCCATAAAGCAGCCTATCAAGCTGAAAAGATGGCTTATATGCAACCAATCTTGGCACCTATCCAAGAACGGATGCGAAATGCCCAAACCCAAGAAGAAAAATTATTGGCCAATCAAGAATTTATGGCGGCACAAAGAGAGAACGGCCTTAATCCACTCGGTGGAGTTGGTTGCTTACCAATCTTGATTCAAATGCCTTTCTTCTCTGCCCTCTTCTTTGCAGCACAACATACACCAGGGATTGCAGGTTCCAGTTGGATGGGAATTCCATTGGATTCATCAAGTATGCTCTTGACCATTCTAACGGGTGTCCTCTATTTAATCCAGTCCGCCCTAACCTTGGTCGGAGTTTCTGAAGAACAACGGAAACAAATGCAATCTATGGTCCTTATGAGTCCTATCATGATTATGGTCTTCTCTTTCAATTCACCAGCTGGTGTTGCTCTATACTGGTTGGTCGGTGGTTTCTTCTCCATCATTCAACAATTGATTACCATGTATGTGGTACGTCCTCGTCTCCGGAAACAAGTCGCTAAGGAATTTGAAGAAAACCCTCCAAAAAAACCAAGCAACTTTTCAGCTAGCTTCGGAGCTAGTGCAAATAACGGACCTATCAAAGATGTGACACCACCAAGCTCACAAAACCGCAACAACTCCAATAAAAAACGCAACGCAGGTAAGCAACGGTCTCGTAAATAAGAAGTTGCTAGAGTATGAAAGACACCAAGACAAGACATTGAAACCTTAACTTGGTGTCTTTTTTCATTCTATTATTAGACTCCCTATCAATTTCGGAATACTGGACAAACTTCAAAATCGGAATACCCGAAAATTTCAAAAAAATGATTAGGAAAGCCGATGATGGTATAGTCTTTTAGTTTGCTTTTAGTACAAGGCAGCGAGTCGCAGGCAGTACTAAAGTACGGCAAGACGAGCTAACACAGTAATAAAAGATAAACTAAAAGAGTATAGAACTGAAGTTCACCGAAGAGGCTTGACCACGTCAGATTTTTAAATTTCAGCTCTATAATTTCTATAATGGGTGACAATCCAGAATAGAGGTTATAGGGCTTTTTGAGTATTAAAAAAGTCCCATATGACCTATAATGTAAAGCGATGAAACTAACATCAGGAGTATCATATGGAACCTATTAAGAATACCACAGAATTGCTTAGTTTAACAGACAAAAACATCAAAATTCTTTTCGCTTTTAAAGAAAAAAACTTTCAGGTACTTCGAGCTAAATTAGACTACGCCTCTCCTTCTTGCCCCCATTGCCAAGGAGATATGATTAAATATGACTTTCAACCTGAATCGAAAATCCCTCTCTTAGAAGTCCAAGGACTACCTACTGTCCTATTTCTAAAGAAAAGAAGATTTCAATGCAAAAGCTGTCGAAAAGTCGTCGTCTCCGAAACACCTATCGTCAAGAAAAATTATCAGATTTCTGTTCAAATCTTCCAAAAGATAGCGGATTTTATCATTGGGAAACAATCCATGACAGACATTGCTCGCAGATTAGGAATCTCTACTTCCACAGTTCTTAGAAAGCTAAAAGAGTTTTCTTTCAAACCCGATTTCAGTTCTCTACCCGAGGTTATGAGCTGGGATGAGTTTGCTTTCAAAAAGGGCGAAATGTGTTTCATTGCTCAAGATTATGAAAGTTCTAAAATCACTACTGTCTTAAACGGGAGAACCGAGACTATCATTCGAAACTACTTCCTAAACTATGATCTGAAGGTGCGTCAAAAGGTAGAGTTTATTACCATGGATATGTACTCACCCTATTTTGGCCTTGTCAGACGACCTCGCTTTTCAATTTTTTTGGCTCGGGCTGAAATAATCTACTAGATTATTTCACTCCCTAACGCAAAGATAGTCCTAGATCGATTCCACATCATGCAACATCTTGCCCGTGGCATGTATAGACTTCACATTCAAATTATGAATGACTTTAAAGACACTAAATCTATCGAATACCGTGGGCTAAAGAAACACTGGAAACTCCAACAGAAAAATAGCTATAATCTCAGCGAAAAACACTTCTATGAACGTACCTTTCGAATGTGGACTAATAGCAAACAAGTCCGTGATAGACTCCTTTCCTTTTCTGACAAACTTAAGTACCACTATAATATCTATCAACTCTTACTCTCTCATTTTGAGGAAAGAAGAGCGGACCTTTTCTATGACTTGATTGAAGCTGAAATCAATCAGGTGGATGACACCTTCTCTAAAATATTTGATACATTTCTACAAAACAAGAAGTATATTCTCCACTCATTTGACTATTCTTATTCCAATGCACGATTGGAAGCAACCAATAATCTCATCAAGGTCATCAAGAGAAACGCATTTGGCTTTAGAAACTTTGAAAACTTCAAAAAACGCATTTATGTGAATCAGAATATAAAAAGGGAAAGTACTTATACTGTACTCTCCCGTGTTCAATTATCAACTTCTATAGCTATTGAGTAGCACTGAACAGATTCAAAAAGAATCCTTATCTGTGGTGGAATCATCCGCATATCATGCGGATGACGGAAACTTTGAGACCAAGGTTCAAAGTTTAGTAGTAATTGATTCAGGAATTGAATCAATTAGCCGTTTGATAGAGGCTGCTTACGTCCGCACCACTTTCATAAGGATTCCTAAGAATCTGGATGATGCCTACACTAAAAATTTAATATAATCGCTAGTAGTATTCTAGTCACCCATTACAGTTGACAAAGAGCCAATCGAGTAGGGACTAATGGATAGTCCCTCTCACACCACCGTGCGTGCCGTTCGGCACACGGCGGTTCAATTAACTTTTAACGCATGTCGTTTTAAGTAGTAATCGAGACAGCTGACCAGTCCTCGTTTGGCGAGGACTGGTTTTGATATTGCTCTCTTTAATACTGACTTTTGTGCTACTAGTTGATAGTGGTCA
>NZ_JADXDQ010000004.1:0-60805 GCF_015831295.1 Streptococcus sp. NLN64 | reverse complement strand
ACTTATGAAGCAGCAAGAGCATTAGGGATGCGGCAACATCCTTAAGACATTTTTAAATATGTTCACCTTAAGTATAACACAGATAGTGTTTTTTTGCGCTTTTTTACTGTGTTATTTTCAAATAAAAGACTATAACACATTCAGATTTTGAAATGTAATGAGTATGAGTTTATAGATCACGAACCATTTTATAGAGCATGTCCGAATAAAAAGAAACGGTGTCGGCGGATGAGATAGGACCAAAGAAATCCAAGTTTTTTTCTTGATAGATTTGGGCGAAAAAACCAAAATTGGAGATTGTGGTGATTAAGAGATAGAACTGGTGCACAGCCTTTAAAATATCGACCTGATTGGCCGAGGGAAACTGCTGTTGGAAAATAAAAGCCAATGATTCAAAGAAAGGAACGACCTCTATCTGTAGCTGCATGGCTTCTTCATCCGTTTGATGACACTGAATACTTGTGAAAGGGATGGATAAGAGCTTTATGAAGAGAGGGTGTTCTACTACCAGTGCAATGAGCTCCTGGCAAAATAATGGGAGCTCTTTTGCTTCCTTAAAGTGATGGAGAGAAGCATCCGCAAATTTCAAGCCTTCTTCCTTTAGCAATTGTAGAAAAAGGGCATCCTTCGATGGAAAGTAGGTGTAGAAGGAGGGACGTGAAATATCCAATTGTTTAGCTAGACTGACCAAGGAAATCTGGTCATAGGATTTGACCAGAAAGAGCTTGCGTGCAGCACTGAGTATGTCTTTATAGCGTTGCTCAATGGCTTCTTGTGATCGGGCACGTTTCTGTGTCATAGTGGTATCTTTCTAACTTCTTTTACTTAAGTTTACCATACTTTAGCAAAAATGTAAGCCCTTTTGAAGACTTTTGGTTTTATTGGGAAATAAAAAATAGGAAATGCCTAAAAATCAACTTGTTAGACGTTTTCATAAAATGACTTCCTAGGAAGCGACTCAAAAGTATGATAGAATAAAAGAGATTGAAACAAAGGAGATGACAGATGAAAAAACTTGGAGTCCTCTTAATGGCAGCCTTATTGGCTACAACTCCACTTGCAGCCTCCGCTGACGAGCTTATGGACATCACGCGCGAAATGTATCCGGAAGTTCTGGATATTCATCGTCCAAAATCGTCCATCATTGTGGATTCAAAAACTGGGGATGTGGTATGGGAAGATAATGCTGACCTGGTTCGAGATCCAGCTAGTATGAGTAAACTGATGACTCTATACCTGGTTTTCGAAGCCCTGGACAAAGGAGAAATTTCCAAAGAGGATGTGGTGACCGCAACCCCACGGGAACAAGCGATAGCAGGTCTCTATGCGATCTCTAATAATAAGATTGTTGCCGGAGTAGACTATACCGTTGATGAGCTGATTACCATGACCGCCATCCCTTCCTCCAACGTAACAACCGTTATGTTGGCAGACCTTCTCTCGAATGGCGATCCAGATGTTTTCCTGGATAAAATGAATGAAACCTCACAAAAACTGGGCATGACCAATACCCGATGGTACAATGCCAGTGGAGCAGCGGCAGTCAGCTTTAGTGGCTATTATACTCCGCAAAAGTATGATAACACGCAGGCCAATCAGACCACCGCACGGGATATGGCTATTCTTGGTGTCAATTTTGTGAACAAGTACCCAGATATCTTAAACTATACCAAAGCTCCAGTGGTTACTGTTAAAGAAGGGACGCCTTATGAAGAAACCTTCGAAACTTACAACTATTCAGTTGAAGGGGCCCTTTATGGGATGGAAGGTGTTGACGGGTTGAAGACAGGTTCTAGTCCTAAAGGGGCCTTTAACTATATTGCGACTGGTGAGCGTAAAGGAGAGCGCTTTGTTGAATTGATTATGGGAGTTGGGGACTGGGCAGATCAAGACGGAGAATATTATCGACACCCATTTGGAAATGCCCTCTTAGAAAAAGCCTTCGCAGATTACGAATATAAGAAAATTTTCGATAAGGGCTTGGTTGAAGTAGATGGCCAGAAATACAAGGTTGACCAGGACGTATATGCGACGGTTAAGAAGGGTTCAACTCCAAGTGTTCAAGTCAAGAATGATGTCTTGACAGTAGAAAATGGTTTAAGCCCTATCAATGAACAATTAGATGTGACCTATAAGGTAACAAAAGATAATTCCTTCTTTGCCTCAGCTCAAAAGGCCGACGGCCAAACTAAAAGCAATCGGGAGAATAGTTTGCTCGTATCACTTCTAGACAACTATCAATGGTTACTTCTGATTCCGATCTTCTTGCTCTTGGCATTGATTCTACTCTTGATTCGTCTCTTCTTCACCAATACGGGTACAAAGGAAAAGAAAAAATCCAAGAAAAGAGATAAAAAAACAATCAAATAGGTATTTTATAGTCTTTTAGTTTACTTTTAGTACAAGGCAGCGAGTCGTAGACAGTACTGAAGTACGGCAAGACGAGCTAACACAGTAATAAAAGATAAACTAAAAGACTATACCAAATGGTTGCAGGAACAAAGAGGCGGGTCCCAGATACCTGACCTCTTTCTTTCGTTGAGTGTATACTCTTGCCCAGGCCCTGGGTCTTGGCGTTGACTGATTTGTATTCATGACATTTCAATATCTGAATGTGTTAATCTTCTTAGCCGAACTTATTGATTGCGTGCTTTGCACGCCTAATTGATAAGATTCAACAGGTCTCCCAGACCTGTTGAATCTATCTTCATCGGATTGAAGGCAAGTGATGCTTGCTTTATTACCTATAAATGAGGCTGTGAGACAAGTCCCAACCTTCCTATTTTAGTTAGTGGAATAACTTTTGCGTAGTGGTTGATTCGCTCAAACAGCTAAAAGGCTGTTTGAGGTAGCAAATAACAATTGTTCGCCTTTATTAAGAGAACATTTCATGTTCTCTAATCCAGATACTCAAAGAGTCAATTCCTGACTCTTTGACCTCCGAAAACAACCTCATTAACTGTGCGGAGGTGGAACTACGAACTAATTCGAATAAAATTAGTACTGTCCCACTCTCATTCGTTTCAGATTTCGAACTGTTTCGAGTATCACTGTACCATTCAAAATTTGCAGATAGTTTAAACCCTTCGATTCAGGCTTTGGATTGTATGACTATGCAGAATTTGAAATCCAATTGGTATAGGAAACAAAGGGGGAGTAATCGCTTCCTCGACTTTTGTGTGATTGAAAGGAGTTGCTGGTGGAACGTTCTGCCTCTTTATATTTTCGTTATTTTTTGATGTACACTTTTTTTTACCTGTCCTGGGCTCTTTTTTCAGCTATCTTATCGATCTACATGTTGGACTTAGGTTATTCGGCTAGTCAGGTTTCTTTGGTCGTTTCGGTATCCTTCCTGACATCGGTCCTTTCTCAACCTGTCCTGGGCTATCTCAATGACCGTCTGGGGATCAAACCTGTGACGCTAGCTGGTTTAGGATTGGCTTTAGCCGGTGGTATTATTTTTCTCTTATCTAAGCATCTTTGGGGATTGGTTTTAGGGTATAGTCTGGCTATAATGATGATTAATGGAATTAATCCGGTAATGGATCTCCTAGCTGCCCGTTCACCTTATAAGTATGGATCTATTCGCGTCTGGGGAACCATTGGCTATGCGACAGGTACTCAGATGGCGGGGATTCTCTACCAAATGATTCATCCCCAGGCCATCTATGTGACTTTTCTAGGAACCTTAGTCTTGTCCATTATTGGAGTTTTGGGTCTGCCCTTTAGTGAGGAAACAGCCCCTGTTAAGGAAAAGCAAGAAGAATCTTTTATGAACGATATCCTTAAAAATCGCCCCTATCTTCTTGCCTTGATGATCATTGCTCTTTTTTCAGGAGTGGCCAATGTCGGACACACCTACATTCCCGCTATGTTAGAAGCGAGTGGACTTAGTGTCAGTCAAGCTTCAACAGTGGTCTCACTAGCGGTAATCTGCGAAGCCCCCCTTATTTTTTATTCTTATCTTTTCATGGATCGCTATCCTAGCAAGATTTTGATTCTATTTCCCATTTTTTTCATGACCTTGCAATTTGTTTTCTTTGGGCTCGCCGCTCCAATCCCTCTCAAAATCTTTGGAACACTGCTAGCTAAACATGCGGCCAATATGACCTTGATTATGCTGACTCTAAAATTGGTCAACAATCTGGTTGGCCCACGGTTTGTAATGACAGGAATGGCCTTGATACAAACCGCCAAAAGCTTGCTCTCGATTTTGGTTCAGACCTGGGCCGGTTGGTTGATTGATACCTCTGGTTATGAAAGTATGTCCTGGTTCATGGTTGGCCTCCTACTGATCGTCTTGCTCATGGTTCCCTTTCTTCATGTGGATGAATCTAAAAGTGAACATTTATTCTCCTAATTTCGAATAAGAATGTAAGGAGGAAAGAGCATGTTTCAAGCCATAGATAGCAAGGGAAACTTCCATCATTTACTGATTAATCCTCTCCCCAATGGAGAGGAATTTTTTTGTCCTGAATGCCAGCAAAAATTGGTCTTAAAGGGTGGCGGACGCCTGCGGCGGCATTTTGCCCACCCTGCTGGCCAATCCTGTTTTTACCAAGGATTGAACGAGGGGGCTGAACACCTCGAGCTCAAGGCCCTTTTATTTGAATGGGCTCAGAAGACGGAGTCCGTTCAAGTAGAAGTAGGGCATCCACAAGCAGGAATAGTGACTGACCTGCTTTTGTCAGGGAATCTAGGCTTGGAAATTCAGTGTAGCCCACTGAGTCAGGAAGAGTGTATTCGTCGGACGTTGACCTATCGGAAGCAGGGGATTTCTTTGGTCTGGCTTTTGGGGTCGCGACATTTTATAAGGGGGCGATTGACAGGTCTCCAAGCAGATTGTCTGCAGTTTAGTCCCGCTTGTGGCTATTTTTTCTGGAATGTGGACAAGGAGAAGCGAGAGTTGGTCCTGCATTACTTGCTCCACCAGGATTTGCATGGGAGCTGTCAGGGATTGGTGAGGGTTTTTCCATTTTTTCAGGGAAGTTTACGAGAGGTGCTGCGTTGGCCCTATCAGCAACGCTGTCTGTTCTCTTTTAAGGGACGTCTAGACATGTCCTTCCCTAGCTATTTGGCCAAGCAATTACGTTACCGCAATCCTTTTTGGATGAAGAAGCAAGTTGAGGCCTATCAAGTAGGACAGAATCTGCTTACTCTTCCTGTAGAAGCTTGGTATCCACAAGTGATTCCGGTAAAAAGGGGCTGGGAATTGCCAGGGATAACAGAATTGGAGAGGTCCTATGGGGATTTGTTTGCAGCTTTTTATGATCAGTGTCAGCAAAGGCAGAAGCAAGTTGTCTATTCTCCTTTTTATTACCGGCAAGATTGTGATAAAATAGGGACGTTGGAGGATTTTATATGAGTAACGAACGAAAAGATATAAATGAAAAATACACCTGGGATTTGACCAGCGTTTTTGCAGATGATATGGCTTGGCGGGAAGAGTTTGCTGCCTTGGATGCGGATATTTCGGCTGCAGCCAATTATGAAGGTCACCTCTTAGACTCTGCGCAGAGCTTATTGGAGATTACAGAGGTACAGTTGGGACTGATGCGTCGCTTGGAAAAACTTTATGTGTATGCATCCATGAAGCAGGATGAGGATACCCGCCAAGCAGCCTATCAGGAGTTATACTCTCAAATTAATGGCCTCTATGCACGGTATGGTCAGACCTTCGCCTTTTATGAGCCTGAATTTTTGGTTATTACTGAGGAGCAACTCGAACATTTTATGAAAGAAGAGCTGGGGCTCGAACTGTATCGTCATTACTTTGAGCGCTTATTGGTTCAAAAGGAGCATGTTCTTAGCCCTAAGGAAGAAGCGCTTTTGGCTGGGGCTTCTGAAATCTTTGGGGCTGCGAGCGAAACCTTCTCTATCTTGGACAATGCGGACTTAGAACTGCCGTTTATTGAAGGTGAAAATGGGGAAGCGGTGCAGTTAACCCACGGTAACTTTATTCATTTTATGGAATCTGATAATAGACGCGTACGAAAAGATGCCTATGAGGCGATGTACGCCGTCTACGAGCAGTTCCAACACACCTATGCTAAAACCTTGCAAACCACTGTCAAGGTTCATAATTACCAGGCACAAGTTCGGAAATTTGATTCTGCGCGTCAAGCTGCCTTGGCCGCAAACTTTATTCCAGAATCGGTTTATGATACCCTACTTGCGGCCGTGAATCGCCATCTACCATTGCTTCACCGCTATGTAGATTTGAAAGCGCGCATTCTCGGCATTCAAGATCTAAAGATGTATGATCTGTATACCCCGCTGAGCCGCAACACCTTGACTTTCACTTATGAAGAAGCTTTGGAAAAATCGAAAGAGGTATTAGCAGTGCTCGGTGACGACTATCTGGCTAAAGTAGAAGCAGCCTTTTCCGATCGTTGGATTGATGTCTACGAAAATAAGGGGAAACGGTCTGGAGCCTATTCTGGTGGATCCTATGATACCAAAGCTTATATGCTTTTGAACTGGCAAGATAATCTGGATAATCTCTTTACTTTGGTACACGAGACTGGACATTCCATGCATTCTAGTTACAGTCGCGAAAGTCAACCTTATGTTTATGGGGATTATTCAATTTTCTTGGCAGAGATTGCCTCCACCACCAATGAGAATATCTTGACTGAGAAATTACTGGCTTCCGTGGAAGACAAGCAAAGTCGTTTTGCCATTCTGAATCATTACTTGGATGGCTTCCGTGGTACGGTCTTCCGTCAAACGCAGTTTGCGGAGTTTGAACAAAAAATCCACCAAGCAGATCAAGAAGGGCAGGTTCTAACTAGCGACTTCCTTAATAATTTGTATGCGGAATTGAATGCCAAGTATTATGGTCTCGCTGCTGAAGAAAATCCACAGATTCAATATGAGTGGGGACGGATTCCACATTTTTACTACAACTATTATGTCTTCCAATATGCAACTGGTTTTGCGGCGGCGTCTGCATTGGCGGATAAGATTGTACATGGCACCGATGCGGACCGGGAAGCTTACATTCATTACTTGAAGGCCGGCAATTCGGACTATCCTTTGGCTGTTATCGCGAAAGCAGGTGTGGATATGGAAGCGGAAGATTACCTCAATGATGCTTTTGCGGTCTTTGAACGTCGCTTGGATGAGTTGGAAAGCTTGGCCAAAGAATTGGGGATGCTGTAATGGTTGAGACCTATTCCAAACATTCCAATTCCAATATGCGCCGACCGGTGGTTCAAGAGGGAATCGTGGACTTCATGCGGAGTCAGAATCAAGGCTTACCGGATTTCCTTCGGGAATTGCAGGATTTTGCTGAACGCGAGAACATTCCTATTATTCCCAAGGAAACTGTTGCCTTTTTCCGATTATTTTTACAGAGTATCGCTCCTCGTTCCATTCTAGAGGTTGGGACAGCCATTGGTTTTTCTGCTCTCATGATGGCTGAGACTCTGCCGAAAAGTCAAATTACCACCATTGACCGCAACCCTGAGATGATTGGCCTTGCAAAAGAAAATTTTGCCCGCTATGAGGAAGGGAAACGTATTCGCCTCCTAGAAGGAGAAGCTCAGGAGTGGCTACAAAACTTGACGGGTGAGCAGTTTGATTTGATTTTCGTCGATTCTGCTAAGTCCAAATACGTTGTCTTTCTACCTGATCTACTCAATTTGCTACCCAAAGGCGGTATCTTAATCTTTGACGATGTTTTCCAAGGGGGCGATATCACCAAGGATTTAGCAGATATTCGACGTGGCCAACGGGCGATTTATCGAGGTCTCCACAAACTATTTGATGCAGTAGACAGCCATCCTGATTTGACGGTTTCCTATTTGCCTCTTGGGGACGGTCTACTTCTAGTAAAAAAAGAAGCAGAACAGGTGGTTTTTCCACAAGAATCCACCTAATTTAGCTGTTTTTAAGCCAAGTTATGATATACTAAGAAAGTTATTGTATAAAGGAGTGATTCAAGCATGAAAAAAATCAAGATTGGAGTAGTGACGCTTCTATCTGTAGTGGCTCTAGCTGCCTGTGCGCGTGAGACCGATAACAACACAGATGTCATTACCATGAGAGGCAATACCATTACGGTTGCTGAATATTATGATAAGGTGAAGAATGACACCCAAGCTCAACAAGTCCTCTTGACCATGACTATCAATGAGATCCTTGACGAAAAATACGGGGATAAAGTGACAGACGAAGAGGTGACAGAAGAGTATAATAAGAGTCTTCAAGCCTATGGTGACCGTTTTCAACAAGTCTTGGCTCAGGAAGGGATGACGCCTGATACCTACCGTGAGCAGATTCGAACCAATAAATTGGTAGAGTACGCGGTTAATGAAGCGGCAAAAAGTGAGCTAACTGACGAAAACTATCAGGCTGCTTACGAAAAATACACCCCTGAGGTAACGGCCCAAGTGATTCGTATGACGGATGAAAACAAAGCCAAAGAAGTTGCGGAAAAGGCTAAAAATGGAGATGACTTTGCCCAGTTGGCTAAAGATAATTCCAATGACGAGGAAACCAAGGACAAAGGAGGCGAGATGAAATTTGACTCAGCCTCTACTGCCCTACCGAATGAAGTCAAAACGGCTGCCTTTGCTTTGGATAACAATGGTGTTTCAGACGTGATTAAGGTGACTAACAATAGCACCTTAACGACAAGCTACTACGTCATCAAAGTTACCAACAAGACCCAGAAGAAGGACAATTGGAAAGATTACCAGAAACAATTGGAGAGCATCATCTTAGCTGAAAAACGTTCGGATCGTGCCTTTATCCAAAGTGTAGTTGGTAAGGAGATGGAAGAAGCCAATATCAAGGTTAAAGACCCAGCCTTCCAAAATGCCTTCTCTCAATACATGAATGCGACTGGTGAGGCAGCTGCAAGTTCCAGTTCTGAAGATAAGTAGTTGACAAACAGGCTACTTGGAGTATAATGAATGTATCAAGAATAGATAAAACAGGCAACTTTGCAGAGAAGTAGCGGTTGGTGTAAGCTACTAGTTGGGTCTTATCTTGCTACTTGAGAGATTTTTGGAATAAAGCAATGAGGATGACAAGTTCATCGAAGGAAGGTGGTACCGCGTTGAGACGCCCTTCGTCGATTGAGCTTGTCTTTTTCATTGAAAATAGAAGGAGAATATTAATGAGATATATGACCAGTGCTGAAATTCGCAAGATGTGGTTGGATTTTTGGGCTTCAAAAGGTCACGCTATCGAGCCATCAGCGAATCTGGTTCCGGTAAATGACCCAACACTTTTATGGATTAACTCAGGTGTTGCAACCTTGAAAAAATATTTTGATGGATCTGTGATTCCTGATAATCCACGGATCACCAATGCTCAAAAATCGATTCGGACCAATGATATTGAAAATGTAGGGAAAACGGCTCGTCACCACACCATGTTTGAAATGTTAGGAAATTTCTCCATTGGAGACTATTTCCGTGATGAAGCCATTACATGGGCTTGGGAACTCTTGACCAGTCCAGAATGGTTTGCCTTTCCTAAGGACAAACTTTATATGACTTATTATCCAGATGACAAAGATTCCTACAACCGGTGGATTGAAGTAGGGGTTGAGCCAGATCATTTGGTCCCAATTGAGGATAATTTCTGGGAAATTGGTGCAGGGCCTTCTGGTCCAGATACAGAGATTTTCTTCGACCGTGGAGAAGATTTTGATCCAGATAAGGTCGGACTTCGTCTTTTGGCGGAAGATATTGAAAATGACCGTTATATTGAAATTTGGAATATTGTTCTCTCCCAATTTAATGCAGATCCAAGTGTCCCACGGAGTGAGTACAAGGAATTGCCTCACAAGAACATTGATACGGGAGCTGGTCTTGAACGCTTGGTTGCTGTGATGCAAGGAGCTAAAACCAACTTTGAGACAGATTTGTTTATGCCAATCATCAATGAAGTTGAAGCTTTGTCCGGTAAGACGTATGATCCAGATGGCGATAACATGAGTTTCAAGGTGATTGCAGACCATATCCGTTCTCTAGCCTTTGCGATTGGAGATGGAGCCTTGCCTGGAAATGAAGGGCGTGGATATGTCCTCCGTCGCTTACTTCGTCGAGCTGCTCGTCATGGACAAAAACTTGGAATCCATGAACCATTTATGTACCGCTTGGTGCCAACGGTTGGTCAAATCATGGAATCCTATTACCCTGAAGTGCTTGAAAAACAAGATTTTATCCAGAAGATTGTTAAAAATGAAGAGGAATCCTTTGCTCGTACGTTGACAGCGGGTCAAGCCTATGCGGATGAGATTGTCGCTGAGATGGAAAAAGCAGGGGAGACCGTTATTTCTGGGCAAGCTGCCTTTAAACTCTACGACACTTATGGTTTCCCAGTCGAATTAACCGAAGAAATCGCAGAGGAACGTGGTTGGACCGTTGATAAAGAAGGCTTTGATCAGGAGATGAAGGCTCAACAAGAACGGGCACGGGCCTCTGTGGTGAAAGGCACTTCAATGGGAAGTCAAAATGAGACTTTGCAGGCCCTAACAGTTCCAAGTAAATTCTTATACGATGCTCAAGAAGCGGATGCTCGCTTGGTAGCCTTGGTCCAAGAAGATGCTGAAGTGGACAGTGTTGTATCAGGTGAAGCCTATCTGATTTTTGAGCAGACCCCCTTCTATGCTGAGATGGGTGGTCAGGTTGCAGACCATGGTCAGATTTTAGATGAGAATGGACAAGTTCTTGCTCAAGTTGTGGATGTGCAGAAGGCTCCGAATGGTCAACCGCTTCACAAGGTTGAAGTTCTGGCACCGTTGAGCAAGGAGGTCACCTATCATTTGGTTCTGGATAAAGATCGTCGCCGTCGTGTGATGCAAAACCATACGGCAACCCACCTGCTTCATGCAGCTCTTCATGATGTCCTAGGTAAACACGCGACCCAAGCTGGTTCCTTAAATGAAAAAGATTTCCTCCGCTTTGACTTTACTCATTTTGAAGCAGTGAAGCCAGAGGAATTGGCGCAAATCGAAGCAGATGTCAATATTAAAATTAATGAGGCCTTGGCAGTTGAAACGGTTGAGACAGATATTGACACCGCTAAAGAGATGGGAGCTATGGCCCTCTTTGGTGAAAAATATGGCAAAGATGTGCGCGTGGTTTCTATCGGTGATTACTCAGTTGAGCTTTGTGGAGGTACTCACGTTGGCAATACCTCCGAAATTGGTCTTTTCCGAATTCTAAAAGAAGAAGGGATTGGTTCAGGAACTCGTCGTATTGTAGCTGTAACAGGTCGCGAGGCCTATAACTCTTATCGTGAAGAAGCGAAATTACTGCAAGCGTTGGCTCGTCAAGTGAAAGCGCCACAAGTTGGTGATGTCCCAGCTAAAGTTGAGGCCCTTCAAGAACAAGCCCGTCAATTGCAAAAAGAAAATCGGGAATTGAAAGAAAAAGCTGCTGCAGCAGCATCTGGCCAAATTTTCCAAGATGTGGCAGAAGCTCATGGTCTTCGTTATATTGCCAAGCAAGTTGAAGTTGATGATGCAGGAGCACTCCGCACCTTCGCCGATACTTGGAAACAAGGAGACTACTCTGATGTTCTTGTTCTAACTGCTGCAATTGGAGACAAGGTTAATGTCTTGGTTGCTAGCCGTTCAAAAGATGTTCATGCAGGTAACTTGATCAAAGAACTAGCTCCAATCGTAGCTGGTCGTGGTGGTGGTAAACCAGATATGGCCATGGCTGGAGGTAGTGATCAAGCAGCTATTCACAAGCTCTTAGAGGCTGTTTCAGATCATCTATAAGCTTGGGGATCGCTTTCGAGAGTAGATTGAAGCTGGGAGGAACTCCATAAGTATACTCTTTTAGTTTATCTTTTATTACTGTGTTAGCTCGTCTTGCCGTACTTTAGTACTGCCTGCGACTCGCTGCCTTGTACTAAAAGCAAACTAAAAGACTATAATACTTGAAATAGTTTGAAATCTGAAACGAATGAGAGTGGGACAGAACAATTTTCGAAAAAAATTGTTCGTAGTCCCACTTCCGCACAGTTGATTAGGTTATTTTCGGAGATCAAAGAGTCAGGAATTGACTCTTTGAGTATCTGGATAAGAGAACATGAAATGTTCTCTCAATAACAGCGAACAATTGTTATTTGCTTCGCAAATCCTATCTGCTACCTCAAACAACCTTTTAGCTGTTTGAGCAAATCAACCACTGCGTCAAAGTTATTCCACTAACTAAAATAGGAAGGTTGAGACTTTTGTCCCACCCTCCTTCAATCCGATGAAGATCGTTCAACAGGTCGGGGAGGCCTGTTGAATCTTATCGATAAGGCGTGCAAAGCACGCAATCAATAAGTTCG
This sequence comes from Streptococcus sp. NLN64, assembly GCF_015831295.1. Classification (NCBI taxonomy): domain Bacteria; kingdom Bacillati; phylum Bacillota; class Bacilli; order Lactobacillales; family Streptococcaceae; genus Streptococcus; species Streptococcus sp. NLN64. Next base: position 48,499 of record NZ_JADXDQ010000004.1, on the reverse strand, counting down.
GCGAAGAGGATTCACGCATTCAGATTTTGAAATGGAATGAGTATAAGCCAGCTTGGGGGACTCCTCCCTTCCTTCTCCCTGTTATTTACAGACTTTTCTAGGTGAGGTCGTTATCGATGGTAAAAATTTTAAAATGGTTGGGTCGTATTCTGATCTGGTTCTTTATGATTCAAGTAGTCGGTGCTCTCAATGCATTGCCCATGCTCTTAGGTCTTGAGGGAGTGAATTATCCGACCAGTATGCAGTGGATTCAGGTCTTTGTCTATTTGATTCTCATATTTGCTGTGGTTTTTGGAATCACCCGTTGGGTATTTCGAGTGGATCCGACCGCTCCACAACAAGCAGACTTTGGAAGAGAAGAGTGGAAGTATCTCTTTAAGAATTGGGGCATCTTGCTGATTTCCAATCTTGCATTTCAATTCGTGCGCACTTTAATCGGACTGAATCAACCCGTGGAAAATCAGCAACTAATCGTTGATTCTGTCTCTGCCCTGCAGGATGTTGGGCGTCCTTATTTAACTGCTACAGTAATCTCCTTGGCCTTTATAGGTCCAGTCCTGGAAGAATTTGTGTTCCGAGGTCTTGGTACACGCTATGTCTTTAAGGGGTGGTCTCCAGGGATTAGTGCCATCCTTGTTTCAATGGCCTTTGGCGCGATGCACATTCCGGATTTTTCAAGCTGGGCCGTACTTCTTGACTGGATTTTCTATTCTTGGATGGGTTACCTTTTCCATCGAGCCATGGAGCGGCGTAACAATATTTGGGATGCGGTTTGGTTACACATGCTCAATAATGCTATTGCTTCACTAGCTATTTTGTTCCTTATGTAGTAGAGGAGAGGGACCGACTATCAAAAAACCTTCAAGTCAATCATTGACTTGAAGGTTTTTTAGGGTCTATAATCCATAAAGGTAGTCATTGTCTTCCATGGCTTCAACCTCTCCAAGAAGGTAACCGTTTCCGACTTGGCTGAAGAAGTCATGGTTGGAAGTTCCTGTAGAAATTCCATTCATAATGATAGGGTTGACATCATCCGCTGTATCTGGGAAGAGGGGATCCTGCCCTAAGTTCATAAGGGCTTTATTAGCGTTGTAACGGAGGAAGACTAAAACTTCCTCGGTCCAGCCTACTGTATCGTAAAGAGAGCGTGTATAAGCTTCCTCATTCTCATAGAGGGTGTAGAGGAGGTCATACATCCAGTTTTTGAAGTTCTCTTGCTCGCCATCTGTTAACTCTTTAAAACCTAACTGGAATTTGTAGCCGATATAGGTTCCGTGAACAGATTCATCTCGAATAATCAATTTAATGATTTCGGCTACATTGGCGAGTTTGTTGTTTCCCAAGTAGTAGAGGGGAGTGAAAAATCCTGAATAGAAGAGGAAAGTTTCCAAGAAAACACTGGCAACTTTTTTCTCAAGTGCTGTTCCGTTTTCATAGATTTTGTTAATGATTTCCGCCTTCTTTTGAAGGTAGGGATTGGTATTGGTCCATTCGAAGATTTCTTCAATTTCTGCTTTTGTATTTAAAGTTGAGAAGATAGATGAGTAAGATTTGGCGTGAACAGATTCCATAAATTGGATATTGTTATAGACTGCTTCCTCGTGAGGAGTCCGGACGTCCTGGCGGAGAGCTTCAATACCGGCTTCAGACTGCATGGTATCGAGGAGGGTTAGCCCGCCAAAAACTTTTCCAACTAGATCTTTTTCTTGAGTTGATAATTTCCGCCAATCATCTAAGTCGTTTGAGAGGGGAATCCGGGTATCAAGCCAGAATTGCTCGGTTAACTTTTCCCAAGTGGATTTGTCGATCACATCCTCGATGTTATTCCAGTTTATGGCTTCGTAATATGTTTCCATGGTGACTCCTGTTTGAGTTATTTTAATTTCTGTGTTAGGTTTAGTAATCGTTTTGAACCAATTTAGCACAAAAATTAACTCGTTCCATTATACAATTTTTAGCAATGAATCTCAAGGGGATGAGTTGGTTGTGAATTCGTGAAAAACCTTGATTTAGCAAGCTTTTAAATGATAGAAAAATGTAATGAAGGCAGCTTAAAATCCATCCATTTGGATGGATTTTAAGCTTGTAATACTTGGAACTAGATGACACAGCTTTCACACTGGTTAGCGCCAACTTCAGCGCCGTCATCGGTGAAGGTGCGGATGTAGTAGATGGATTTGATCCCCTTGTTAAAGGCATAGTTCCGTAGAATGGAGAGGTCACGCGTTGTTTGCTTAGTTTCCTTTTTCCATTCGTAAATCCCTTCAGGAATATCGCTGCGGAGGAAGAGGGTCAAGGAGAGGCCTTGGTCCACATGATCAGTAGCAGCAGCGTAAACGTCGATGACTTTGCGCATGTCCATGTCATAGGCGCTTGTATAGTATGGGATTGTGTCGGTTGAAAGACCCGCTGCTGGGTAGTAGATTTTACCAATTTTTTTCTCTTGGCGTTCTTCAACCCGTTGTGTGATAGGGTGTATGGAAGCGGAAACATCGTTGATATAAGAGATAGAGCCGTTCGGCGCAACTGCCAGACGGTTTTGATGGTAGAGACCATCTTTCATGACAGCATCTTTGAGGGCTTGCCAATCCGCTTTGCTTGGGATTAAGATATCTTTGAAGAGTTCTTTGACCTTGTCCAATTTTGGTTGGTAGTCTTTTTCCAAGTATTTGTCGAAATAGCTGCCATCCGCATATGTTGATTTTTCAAAATGATGGAATACTTGTCCCCGTTCGCGAGCGATATTATTGGATTCAACCAAGGTCCAATAGTTCATCAAGAGGAAGTAGATATTGGTGAATTCCAAGGATTCCTCTGATCCATAATGGATATGGTTTTGAGCTAGGTAGGAGTGAAGTCCCATCGCTCCAAGACCAAAGGTGTGTGCTTGGCGGTTTCCGTTGACCACTGAAGGAACAGCTTCGATGTTAGAAGAATCTGTTACAAAGGTCAGAGCACGTGTCATAGTTCGGATAGATTTTCCAAAATCAGGAGAAGCCATCATGTTGACAACGTTGGTGGAACCGAGGTTACAGGAGACGTCTGTTCCGAGACGGACATAGTTTTGGGCATCATCAATCAGACTTGGTTCTTGCACTTGGAGAATTTCAGAACAGAGGTTACTCATGACAATTTTTCCGTCAACAGGGTTTGCTTTGTTAGCGGTATCGATGTTGACCACATAAGGATAGCCGGATTCTTGTTGCAATTTTGAAATCTCAGTCTCTAGATCTCGCGCTTTAATTTTGGTTTTGCGGATGCGAGGGTTGGCAACCAATTCATCATATTTTTCAGTAATGTCTAGGTAACTGAAAGGAACCCCGTATTCAAGTTCAACCGAATAGGGACTGAAGAGGTACATGTCTTCATTTTGCCGTGCCAGTTCATAGAATTTATCGGGAACAGTAATTCCTAAGGAAAGGGTCTTAACCCGGATTTTCTCATCCGCATTCTCTTTTTTGGTAGACAGAAATTGAATAATGTCTGGATGGAAGATGCTGAGATAGACCGCTCCAGCTCCTTGACGCTGCCCTAATTGGTTGGAGTAAGAGAAACTATCTTCGAAAAGTTTCATAACTGGTACAACACCAGACGCAGCCCCTTCAAAGCCTTTGATTGGAGCACCAGCTTCCCGAAGGTTTGTGAGAGAGATGCCGACTCCGCCACCAATACGGGAGAGCTGAAGGGCTGAGTTGATGGAACGACCGATAGAGTTCATATCATCGGTTACTTGAATCAAGAAACAGGATACCAGTTCACCGCGGCGAGCACGACCGGCATTCAAGAAACTAGGGGTAGCTGGTTGGTAGCGTTGGTGGATGATTTCGTTGGCGATATTTTTAGCAATCTCTTCATGGCCATCCGCAAAGTAGAGTGCGTTAAAAAGTACCCGGTCTTCCATTCCTTCAAGGTATTCGTTCCCATCATTACTCTTAAGGGCATATTGATTGTAAAATTTGTAGGCTGCCATGAAGGATTTGAATTGAAATTGTTGATCCAAAATAAATTGGTAGAGCTCTTCGATAAATGCTGGTTGGTATTTTTTAATGAAGGGTTCTTCGAGGTAGTTCTCTTGAATGAGATAGTTAATTTTTTCAGTAATAGAAGAAAACTGACGGGTATTTGGCCGTACGTTTTCTTTAAAGAAGGCCTCTAGAGCCTCTTTATCCTTGTGGAGCAGAATCTGTCCATTCACTGGACGGTTAATTTCATTGTTTAAACGAAAATAAGATACATTTTCTAAATCTTTAAGACCCATGAGGGTTCTCCTTTCAGATGGACGGGTATTTTATTCAAAACGATGGGAGTGATAGAAAACAATCCGACTTTTGATCTCTATCACTCCCTCTAGGTTAGGCAAGCTCTTTTAATCGGTCAGGTTGAAAACCAGCGAAGCTCCCATTGGGGGATACAATAACTGGCGCAGCCGAAAAGCCCATCTCTTTAACAGTGTTGATGTATTCAGGCTCAAGGTCTAGATTGATTTCTTTATAAGATATATGATTGTCTTCTAGAAATTTCTTGGTCATACGGCATTGCATGCAGTTGTTTTTTGAATAAACAGTTACCACAAGGGTACCTCCTTCTCGTTTTTGAGTATGGGAATAGTATAGGGGAAAGTCAGATTTTTGTCAATATTTTGTGCTCAAGATTTTATTTCACACAACATGTTGTGGTCTCTTTTGGTGGACTTTGGTTAAAATCAAGGAATTATGAACCTAGCCCAACAAAATATTGTGTAGCTAGCTCTTTTGGTCTGAAAAAGCTCCTTTTTTCTGAAAGCGGAAATTTTTTCTTGAAAAAAAACAAGACAAGTGTTATAATTCTTAATTGTAAGGGTTATCAAAAACCTTAGAAAAAATATAAAGGAGAGTCATTATGGCTTCTAAAGATTTTCACATTGTAGCAGAAACAGGAATTCACGCACGTCCAGCAACCCTTTTGGTGCAAACTGCAAGTAAATTTGCTTCAGACATTACTTTGGATTATAAAGGTAAATCCGTTAACTTGAAATCCATCATGGGTGTTATGAGCCTTGGTGTTGGTCAAGGTGCTGACGTAACAATCTCTGCTGAAGGTGCAGATGCTGACGATGCAATCGCAGCAATCTCAGAAACAATGGAAAAAGAAGGTTTGGCATAAGGAGATGACAAATATGCTTAAAGGAATCGCAGCGTCTGATGGTGTTGCTGTTGCTAAGGCATATCTACTCGTCCAACCAGACTTGTCTTTCGAGACAGTTTCAGTTGAAGATACGAATGCAGAAGAGGCTCGTTTAGATGTGGCTTTAGAAGCTTCTCAAAACGAGCTTTCTTTTATTCGTGCAAATGCAGTAGATAGCCTTGGAGAAGAAGCAGCACAAGTTTTTGATGCCCACTTGATGGTGTTGGCTGATCCAGAAATGATCGGTCAAATTAAAGAAACCATTCGTGCTAAAAAAGTCAATGCGGAAGCAGGACTAAAGGAAGTGACGGATATGTTTATCACACTCTTTGAAAATATGGATGACAATCCGTATATGCAAGAGCGTGCTGCAGATATTCGTGATGTAACCAAGCGCGTGCTTTCCCATCTCCTAGGTGTACGTTTACCAAACCCAGCTGCCATTGATGAAGAAGCAATCGTGATTGCCCATGATTTGACTCCATCTGATACAGCACAGTTGAACAAAGAGTTTGTTAAAGCTTTCGTAACCAACATTGGTGGACGGACAAGTCACTCTGCGATCATGGCTCGGACCCTTGAAATTGCGGCTGTACTTGGAACCAACAACATTACTGAAATGGTAAAAGATGGGGATGTGTTGGCCGTTAATGGTATCACAGGTGAGGTTGTGATCAATCCATCTGAAGAAGTTATTGCTGAATTTGAAGCTGCGGGTCGTGCTTATGCAGAACAAAAAGCAGAATGGGCTCTCTTGAAAGATGCTCAAACTGTAACAGCTGATGGCAAACACTTTGAATTGGCAGCCAATATCGGTACTCCGAAAGACGTTGAAGGGGTTAATGATAACGGTGCGGAAGCAGTAGGTCTTTATCGGACTGAGTTCTTGTACATGGATTCTCAAGACTTCCCTACAGAAGATGAGCAATATGAAGCTTATAAAGCTGTTTTGGAAGGTATGAATGGCAAACCAGTTGTGGTTCGTACGATGGATATTGGTGGAGATAAAGAACTTCCTTACTTCGATCTTCCAAAAGAAATGAACCCATTCCTTGGATTCCGTGCCCTACGTATTTCTATTTCAGAAACTGGAAATCAAATGTTCCGTACACAATTGCGGGCCCTTCTTCGCTCATCTGTTCACGGTAAATTGCGGATTATGTTCCCAATGGTAGCCCTTCTTTCTGAATTCCGTGCTGCAAAAGCAATCTTGGATAAAGAAAAAGCTAACTTGTTGGCTGAAGGTGTCGCGGTTGCGGATGATATTCAAGTAGGTATTATGATTGAAATTCCTGCTGCAGCAATGATTGCCGATCAATTTGCGAAAGAAGTGGACTTCTTCTCAATCGGAACCAACGATTTGATTCAATACACAATGGCGGCAGACCGGATGAATGAACAAGTTTCTTACTTGTATCAACCATATAACCCATCGATTCTTCGCTTGATTAACAACGTTATCAAGGCTGCTCACGCCGAAGGCAAGTGGGCTGGTATGTGTGGGGAGATGGCTGGAGATCAGCAAGCTGTTCCACTTCTTGTAGGTATGGGCTTGGATGAGTTCTCTATGAGTGCCACATCTGTTCTTCGGACTCGTAGTTTGATGAAGAAATTGGATACTGCTAAAATGCAAGAAATGGCTAACCGTGCTTTGACTGAGTGCGCTACAGCAGAAGAAGTTTTGGAACTTCAAAAAGAATATGTGGATTTTGACTAATCGCATCCATTTTGCAACTGGATTCTGGGTTTTCCCAGGTCCAGTTTTTCTTTACTTTCCTTTTTTTGAAAAACAGGAAAATGACAGTTGATAATTTTCAGACAATTGATTTGTTTTTCCTAAAATTGTTGTATAATAGCTTGTGAAATTACTTGAAATATAGTAAAATATTCTTATAAAAAAGCGCTTACAAAACGGAAAGGGTGATCGTATGGATTATCGCGAAGCTATGTGGACTTTTGGGATTGGTGAGAACTACAATCTTCAGAATTACCTTGGCGTTCATCGTGAAAATGATGGCTATAGCTTTCGAGTTTGGGCGCCCAACGCCCAGATGGTACATGTCATTGGAGACTTTACAAATTGGCAAGAAAATCGAATTCCGATGGTTAAGAATGAGGCAGGAGTTTGGGAAGCTTGGACCAATCTTGCTCAGGAAGGGGATCTTTATAAATTTCAAGTAGAGAGACAAGGCGGGCAAGTGGTGGATAAAATTGATCCGATGGCCCGTATTTTTGAAAAGCGGCCTGGAACCAGTGCTGTGATCTACACACTTCCAGAAAAAGAGTGGAAAGACCAGGAATGGCTAGCTCAACGGAAGTCCATGGGTTTCAAGGGGCGTCCTATTTCGATCTATGAAGTTCATGCAGGATCCTGGCGCTCACATTCAGATGGGGAACCCTATACTTTTAAAGATTTGCAGCGGGAACTGATTCCTTATTTACAGGCTATGAACTACACTCATGTTGAGTTTATGCCACTCATGACTCACCCCCTCGCAGAGAGTTGGGGTTACCAGCTAATGGGCTACTTTGGTTTGGACCAGTCTTACGGGACTCCGGAAGAGTTTAGGGATTTTGTTGAAGCCTGTCATTTAGCTGATATTGGAGTGTTGGTGGATTGGGTTCCGGGCCATTTCACGATTAATGACGATGCCTTGGCCTATTATGATGGAACACCAACCTATGAATACCAGGACCACCACCGAGCTCACAACTATGGCTGGGGTGCACTGAACTTTGATTTAGGTAAACCCCATGTGCAATCCTTCTTGATTTCAAGCATTCATTATTGGGTACAAACCTTCCACTTGGACGGCGTTCGGGTTGATGCCGTCAGCAACATGCTTTACTTGGATTATGATCAAGGACCTTGGACGCCAAATGAGGATGGCGGTAACCTTAACTATCAAGGTTTCCACTTTCTTAAAAAGCTTAATAAGGTTATGAAGCAATACCACCCAGATGTCATGATGATAGCGGAGGAAGCAACTAGCTATACTCAGATTACTGGTGACGGCGAAAATTCCTTAGGATTTGATTACAAGTGGAACATGGGATGGATGAACGATATCCTGCGCTTTTATGAAATGGATCCTATTTATCGTAAGTACGACTTTAATTTGGTTACCTTCAGTTTTATGTATGTCTTTAAGGAAAATTACATTCTGCCCTTCTCCCATGACGAAGTCGTCCATGGGAAGAAGAGCCTCATGCATAAAATGTGGGGGGATCGCTACAACCAGTTTGCAGGCTTACGAAATCTCTATACCTATCAAATTTGCCATCCGGGTAAAAAACTTCTCTTCATGGGCAGTGAGTGGGGGCAATTCCTAGAGTGGAAATCGCATGAAGCTTTGGAGTGGCATGATTTGGACGATGATCTCAATGGCCGGATGCAACACTTCACATCCGAATTGAATCGTCTCTACAAGGATGAATTTGTTTTCTGGGATATTGATGATTCCTATGATGGTATTGAAATCATTGACGCAGATAACAAAGATGAAACAGTCTTGACCTTTAGTCGGAAAAATAATGAAGGGTCTGAATTGATTTGTGTTTTCAACATGGCACCGGTTGAACGTCGAGACTTTACGATCGGTGTTCCCAATCCAGGTCTTTATCAAGAAATTTGGAATACCGAACTCCAAGCTTGGGGAGGTTCCTGGTTAGATCATAATCCGGATACAGCTACTCAACCGGGTCAATGGAAAGACTATAAGCAGACCTTGAGCTTTACTCTGCCATCCATGGGTGCTGTTATCTGGCGAATGAAAGCCAAGTTTGAAGTAGAAAGTGAGGCTATTGTTGCAGTAAGTGAGTCAGAGCTTCTTTCGGAAGAGCTGTTTATCAATCTACCATCAGAAAGCGTGATTGAGTCTGAAGAGGTAGTGGAAACGTCTGAAGTAATCGAATAAGGAGGAAACCTAAATGAGAGATGAAATGTTGGCCTTAATCCTAGCCGGAGGGCAAGGAACACGTTTGGGGAAATTGACAAAAAATATCGCCAAACCAGCTGTCGAGTTTGGTGGTCGGTATCGGATTATTGACTTTGCTCTTTCCAACTGTGCCAATTCGGGGATTCAAAATGTGGGTGTCATTACCCAGTACCAACCCCTCGCCCTGAATACCCATATTGGAAATGGTTCAAGCTGGGGCTTGGATGGTATTAACACAGGTGTGACCATCCTCCAACCTTATTCAGCCAGTGAAGGAAATCGTTGGTTTGAAGGAACCAGCCATGCTATCTATCAGAATATCGATTATATCGATAGTATTGATCCAGAATATGTTCTTATTCTTTCAGGGGACCATATCTACAAGATGGACTATGACAAGATGCTTCAAGCTCACAAGGATAACAATGCTAGTTTGACAGTAGGTGTTTTAAATGTTCCGCTGAAAGAAGCTAGCCGCTTTGGGATTATGAATACCGATGCAAATGGTCGGATTGTTGAATTTGAGGAGAAACCTGAAAATCCAAAGAGTACCAAAGCTTCTATGGGAATTTACATTTTCAACTGGAAACGCCTTCGCAATATTTTAGTCGCTGCGGAAAAAGGTTCGGTCGAAATGTCCGACTTCGGGAGTAACGTGATTCCGGCCTACCTTGAGTCTGGTGAAAGTGTCTATGCCTATGAATTTGAAGGCTATTGGAAAGACGTGGGGACCATTGATTCTCTATGGGAGGCCAATATGGAGTACATTTCTCCACAAAATGCCTTGGATAGCCGAAATCGTCAATGGAAAATTTACTCTAAAAACCTCATTTCACCACCAAACTTTATTGGTGAACATGGTTCAGTAGAAGATTCCTTGATTGTGGACGGTTGTCATGTGGATGGTCAGGTTAAACATTCGATTCTCTCAACCAATGCTCAAGTCAAAACAGGAGCTGTGGTTGAAGACTCTGTTATTATGAGTGGAGCTGTCATCGGCGCTGGTGCTGTGATTAAAAAAGCCATTATTGGTGAAGGCGCAGTGATTAGTGAGGGTGTAGAAATCGATGGTAGTGAAGAGATTGCAGTTGTTGGTTATAACGAAGTAGTGGGGGTACCAAAGGATGAAGATTGATAAGTATTCAGCGATTCTAGTAAATACAGTAGGCCGTCATGATATGGATAAACTGACTGAAAACCGTCCTTTGGCTACTCTTCCTTTTGGAGGGAAGTACCGTTTGATCGACTTTCCGCTCTCAAGTCTAGCCAATGCGGGTGTTCGAAGTGTATACGGCATTTTCCAAGAGGAAAACATTTCGTCTGTGTTTGACCACATTCGCTCTGGACGAGAGTGGGGGTTGTCTACTCTTCTAAGTCACTATTACTTGGGACTTTATACAACGGATGCAGATTCCGATTATGTAAAATCCGAGTATTATGATCAATTGTTGACCTATCTTCGCCGATCTGGTAGTGATGTAACGGTTGTTTTGAACAGTGATGTTCTTCTTAGCATGGATCTCCGTCAGGTTTTCCATTTGCATCAAGCCACAAAACGGGACATGACGGTTATTTACAAAAAACTTCCTGCAAAGGATATTGCCAATACTAATGCAATCTTGAGAATTTCAAGTCAAGATGCAATCACGGATCATGAGTTGTTCGAAGACAGTCTCCCTCAAGAGTTTTACAACATGTCTACGGATATTTTCTTAGTCAATACAAAACTTTTGATTTCAGCTATTGAGAAGGAGATATTGGAAGCAAAACCTCGTAAAATTCGTTACCTTCTTCGTGATTTTGCCAAAGAGATTGGGGCTTTTGCCTACGAATATACCGGACACGTGTCCAATATCTATTCAGTAGAGTCTTATTACCGTGCAAATCTAGACATGATTGACCAACAAAAATTCAATTCTCTCTTCAGTCCAAATCAGAAAGTCTATACAAAAGTGAAGAACGAAGAGCCAACCTACTTTGCTCCAGGTTCTAAAGTCTCCCTTTCACAATTTGCATCAGGAAGTATTATTGAAGGAGCGGTTGAAGGCTCTATTCTGTCACGGAACAATCGTATTGAAGCTGGTTCTCTTGTTAAGGATAGTCTCCTCTTTCCACGAGTTGTTGTTGGAGAAGGAGCACGGGTAGAGTATGCCATTGTTGATAAAGAAGCTAAGATTGCACCTGGTGTAACGGTTAGAGGTCGTAAGGAACATCCAATCGTGATTGAAAAAGGTCGAGAGGTTACAGAGGATATTATTAGATGAGAATTTTAGTTGCAGCAGCTGAGGGGGCACCCTTTTCTAAAACCGGTGGTTTGGGAGATGTTATTGGCGCTCTTCCCAAATCCCTTGTGAAAAAAGGACATGATGTCCGTGTCGTTCTTCCTTACTATGATAGTGTTGAAGCCAAATTTGGTGGTCAAGTGGAGGACCTTGGTTTCTTTGAAATCTCGGTCGGTTGGCGCCGTCAATATGTAGGTGTTAAACATTTGGTTTGGGAGGGTGTGCCAACCTACTTTATTGATAATCAGTATTATTTTTTCCGTGGCCATGTTTATGGTGACTTCGATGACGGGGAGCGCTTCGCCTTTTTCCAAATGGCAAGCTTAGAGTTGATGGAGAAGATTGATTTTATTCCAGAGATTCTTCATGTCCATGACTACCATACTGCCATGATGCCTTTCCTTTTACGGACCAAATATGCTTGGATTGAAGCTTATCGGGGAATTAAGACTGTATTGACCATCCATAATTTGGAGTTTCAGGGTCAATTTAATCCAGCGATGTTAAGTGATCTATTTGGAATGGGCTTGGAAGATTTTTGGAATGGATCGGTGCGTTGGGGCCAAGATTTGAACTGGATGAAAGCGGGGATTACCTTTGCAGATCGGGTAACAACAGTATCTCCATCTTATGCTCAAGAAATCCAAACGCCTGAGTTTGGCTGTGGCCTTGATCCACTTCTACGAGCTGAAAATTGGAAGCTCTTTGGTTTTGTCAATGGGATAGACACAGATCTCTACAATCCAGCCACAGACCCCTATCTCCCTCATCATTTCCATGCTCATGATTTAGCGGGTAAGGCTGCCAATAAGGCCGCCCTCCAAGAAAAACTGGGATTGCCACAAAGACCCGAAGTTCCTTTGATCGGTATGGTCTCTCGTTTGACCTATCAAAAAGGCTTCGATGTAGTGGTTGAAGAATTGCATCAGATCCTTCAGCGCGATGTGCAGGTTGTTGTTTTGGGAACAGGCGACCCTAATTTTGAACAATCATTCTCCTGGTTTGGTCAACACTATCCAGAAAAAATGGTGGCGGCTTTGACTTTTGATCCTGGGCTAGCGCAAGAAATCTATGCAGCTAGTGATCTCTTTTTAATGCCTAGTCGCTTTGAGCCATGTGGCCTATCCCAAATGATGGCTATGAGGTATGGTAGTTTGCCGATTGTACATGAGGTTGGTGGATTGCGAGATACTGTTCAAGCCTACAATCCGGTCACTAGCTCTGGAACAGGATTCTCCTTTAACAATCTCAGTGGTTATTGGTTGACCTGGACCATCGATCAGGCCATCTACCTTTATTGGAATCAAAAAGAGGTCTGGTATAACCTTATGCAAGAAGCCATGCACCGTGATTTCTCATGGGATGCCGCAAGCTATCCTTATAGTGATTTATACCATTGGATGTAAGAATTTGAAAAGAGGTCAAGGAGACCTCTTTTTTTCTTGAAAAATATTGAAAAATCAAGTGTTTTCCTTCTTGAAAATTTGACAAATGACTTGAATAGGAGTAGAGTAATGGGGTAACAAAAAATAAAAGGAGAATTCGAAATGAATTTATCAATTTTGGCCCTAGGTTTGGCCGTTATGGGTGTAAGTATCGGTGAAGGTTTGTTGGTTTCTAGCTTCCTTCGTTCAGCTGCTCGTCAACCGGAGCTTTATAACAAGTTGCAAACAAGCATGTTGATGGGGATTGCCTTTATCGAGGGTACCTTCTTCGTCCTTCTTGCGATGGCTTTCATCTTGTAAGATTGCACTGATAGAATTGAGGTGAGAGACCCGTGGAATCACATTCACCATCAATTACAATCGGACCGATTGTTTTTGATTTAACCTTGTTGGCCATGTCTCTCTTGACGGTAGCGTTGGTATTTGGCTTTGTTTATTGGTTGAGTCGGGACTTAAATGTTCGTCCGAATCGTAAGCAAAGTGCCCTGGAAGCCCTGATTGATTTTGTTACTGGAGTGATTCAGAATAATCTTGGTGCTTCCAATGTAAAGGCCTACCTGCCCATTTTCTTTAGTCTTTTCCTATTCTTGTTTGTCGCTAACTCTATTGGTTTGGCTACAAAAATTGAAACGCTTCCACCTGAACACTTTAATTTGTGGACCTCACCAACAGCAAATCTAGTTTATGACTTGTGTTTGTCTTTCTTGGTAACCGTCTTTATTCAAGTGGAAGGAATTCGACGTCGTGGATTAAAGGGGTATTTGAAGGGGTTTGTAACACCTGTGGCAATGACTCCGATGAATATCCTAGAAGAAATCACAAATTTTCTTTCTTTAGGCCTTCGTTTGTATGGAAATATTTTTTCAGGTGAGGTAATTGTATCATTATTGACACAATTAATAGGAGCCTATTTGATTGCCTTTCCATTCGCATTTGGCCTCAATATGGCATGGACTGCCTTCTCTCTCTTTATTTCTGGGATGCAAGCCTTTGTCTTTACCATGTTGTCCTCAAGCTATCTAGGGAAGAAAATTGTAGATGAGGAAGAATAAGAAAGGAGATAGACTATGGAAATTACATTAGGACAGTTAATTGGTAACTTTATTCTAGTAACTGGCTCTTTTATAGCGGTCCTCCTACTTATTAAAAAATATGTTTGGAATCGTGTGGAAACAGTACTAGATGAACGCTCTGACAAGATTAGTTCGGATATTGATCAAGCGGAAGCGGCTAAACATCAGGCGGAAGCCTTGCTGCAAGAACGGCAGGAGCAGTTATCCGGTACAAAAGAAGAAGCAGCAGCTATCCTCGCTACTGCAAAAGAAAATGCTGAGCATCAAAAAAATCAACTGCTGGCTGAAACAAAGGACCAGGTACAGCGGTTGAAAGAAAATGCAGGTCAGGAGATTGCTCAGGAACGGGCAGAAGCACTTGCTGGAATCAAACAAGAAGTAGCAGATTTAACTGTGGATCTAACTTCTAAGATTTTAGGAAAAGAGTTGAATCAAGAAGCTCATTCAGAATTGATTGATCAGTACATTAAACAATTAGGAGAAAGCTAATGGACAAGAAAGAAATGATCTTGGTAGACAGCTATGCAAGTCCCTTTGTCCAATTAGTGATTGAAAAAAATCAAAGTCAAGAAGTTTTTCCTGTTATAGACCAACTTTTGGAACTCTTGCGAGAGACAGACCTTACAAATTTTTTAACAAATATCGCTGTTCCCAAAGTGCAGAAGGCTGAAATCTTCCATAAAATTTTGCCAACGGGTTCTGAATTACTGGATAACCTCCTCAGAGTTTTGATGCAAAATCAACGGGAGGAATTGCTTGAAGCTATTTTAAAAGAAAGTCTAAGCCGACTAGAAGTGGAGACCAATTCTTTTGAGGTTACCCTAGAGTCGGCCTATGCTTTATCAGAAGAACAAATCGGAAGATTGCTGCCGCTTGTTCAAGTAAAAATGGGACTTGGTGTACGAAAACTAAACCAAGTCATTAATCGTGATTTGATTGGTGGCTTTGTCATTACGGCTAATCATAAGCAAATGGATGTAAGTATTCGACGCCAATTGCAAACAATGAAAGAAAAAATGAAATAGAAAGTGGTGTGAGCGTTGGCGATTCAAGCACAAGAAATTAGCGCTTTAATTAAGCAACAAATCGACAATTTTCAACCAGATTTTGATGTGGCCGAAACAGGAGTTGTAACCTACATCGGTGACGGAATTGCACGCGCCCATGGTCTAAATCAGGCTATGAGCGGTGAGTTGCTCATCTTTGAAAATGGCTCCTATGGGATGGCTCAAAACCTGGAAACCAAGGATGTCGGAATCATCATTCTTGGTGAATTTACAGATATTCGTGAAGGGGACACCGTTCGTCGTACCGGAAAAATCATGGAAGTTCCAGTTGGAGAAGCCTTGATTGGACGTGTCGTAGATCCCTTGGGACGTCCAATTGATGGATTAGGCTCAATCGAAACGACCGGAACTCGTCCAGTAGAAGCACCGGCACCTGGAGTTATGGAACGTAAATCCGTGTCTGAGCCCCTTCAAACAGGCTTGAAGGCCATTGATGCTCTTGTTCCAATCGGGCGTGGTCAGCGGGAATTGGTCATTGGAGACCGTCAAACGGGTAAAACAACCATTGCCATCGATGCTATCTTGAACCAAAAGGGTCAAGATATGATCTGTATCTATGTAGCCATTGGACAAAAGGAATCAACGGTTCGTACACAAGTTGAAACCTTGCGGAAACATGGGGCACTGGATTATACAATTGTGGTATCTGCATCGGCTTCACAACCTTCCCCATTGCTTTTCTTGGCACCGTATGCCGGTGTTGCGATGGCTGAAGAGTTTATGTATCAAGGCAAACATGTGTTGATTGTTTATGATGACTTGTCAAAACAAGCTGTGGCTTACCGTGAACTCTCCCTCTTGCTTCGTCGTCCACCTGGACGTGAGGCCTTTCCTGGAGATGTCTTCTATCTCCATAGCCGTCTTTTGGAACGGTCTGCTAAGGTTTCAGATGAGCTTGGAGGTGGATCTATTACAGCCCTTCCATTTATCGAAACCCAAGCAGGAGATATCTCAGCCTATATTGCGACCAATGTGATTTCGATTACAGATGGTCAAATCTTCTTGGATGATTCCCTCTTTAACTCTGGGGTTCGTCCAGCTATCGATGCGGGTTCCTCAGTATCACGGGTCGGAGGTTCCGCGCAGATTAAGGCTATGAAAAAAGTTGCTGGTACGCTTCGGATTGACTTGGCAGCCTACCGTGAGCTGGAAGCCTTTACCAAATTTGGTAGTGACTTGGATGCAGCAACTCAGGCTCGATTGAATCGTGGTCGTCGGACGATCGAAGTCTTAAAACAACCGGTTCATAAGCCATTGCCTGTTGAAAAACAAGTCGTGATTCTCTATGCCTTGACGCATGGATTCTTGGATGATATCCCAGTGGATAAGATTATTCGATTCGAAGCCGAACTTTATGATTATTTCGATGCTAAACATCCTGAGATTTTTGAAGGTATCCGTATGACCAAGGACCTTCCAAAAGAAGAAGTGTTGGATGCAGCCATTCAAGAATTTAAGGATCACGCGAATTTCAAATAAGAAAGGGGTAAGAAATGGCCGTTTCTTTAAATGAAATTAAAACCAAAATCGCATCGACTAAAAATACGAGTCAAATTACCAATGCCATGCAAATGGTTTCGGCTGCAAAACTAGGAAAGTCCGAGCAAGCCGCTAAGGATTTCCAAGTTTATGCTAAGCGGGTTCGTCAGCTCCTCACGGATTTGTTGGATTCTGAATTAGTGTCGGGAAGTAGTAACCCAATGCTCCTCAGTCGTCCAGTTAAGAAGACCGGTTATATTGTGATTACTTCTGACCGTGGTTTGGTTGGAGGCTACAACTCAACTGTTCTTAAGGCAGTGATGGATTTAATTAAGGAATACCACGAAGATCCGGACTCTTATTCCATTATTTCCATTGGTGGAATGGGAACAGACTTCTTTAAAGCCCGTGGTATAGAACCGATCTATGAACTTCGTGGTTTGGCGGATCAGCCAAGTTTTGATGAGGTTCAAAAAATCATCAACAAGGCTGTGGGCATGTATCAAGCTGAATTGTTTGATGAATTGTACGTCTGCTACAATCATCACGTCAATTCCTTAACCAGTCAAATGCGGGTTGAGCAGATGTTGCCGATTGTTGATTTGGACCCAAATGAAGCTAAAACAGGTTATGCCAAGGAATTTGATTTAGAGCCTGGAAAAGAAGCACTTTTAAATCAACTGTTGCCACAATATGCAGAAAGTATGATTTATGGAGCTATTATTGATGCGAAAACGGCTGAAAATGCAGCGGGTATGACCGCCATGCAGACAGCAACAGATAATGCCAAAAAGGTTATTTCTGAATTAACCATTCAATACAATCGCGCGCGACAAGCAGCTATTACACAAGAAATTACAGAAATCGTTGCCGGGGCAAGTGCCTTAGAGTAACGATAGAAGAAAAGGAGAAAGACATGAGCACAGGTAAGATTGCTCAGGTAATTGGACCCGTTGTGGACGTAGTCTTTCCAACGGATGCACCATTACCAGAAATTAACAATGCCTTAGTAGTCTACAAGGATGGCGAACAGGCAGGGAAAATTGTCCTCGAAGTTGCTCTTGAGTTGGGCGATGGGGTTGTTCGCACTATCGCAATGGAATCAACAGATGGTTTAAAACGTGGTCAAGAAGTTCTGGATACAGGTCGACCAATTTCGGTTCCAGTCGGGAAAGAAACACTTGGACGGGTATTCAATGTGTTAGGAGAGACCATTGATTTGGACCAACCTATCGAGGATCAGATTGATCGTCAGCCTATCCATAAAAAAGCACCAAGCTTTGACGAATTGTCCACTTCTACTGAGATTTTGGAAACAGGAATCAAGGTTATTGATCTCTTGGCTCCCTATCTAAAAGGAGGGAAAGTTGGACTCTTTGGTGGTGCCGGTGTTGGTAAAACTGTTTTGATTCAAGAATTGATTCACAACATCGCTCAAGAACACGGAGGAATTTCCGTCTTTACAGGTGTTGGTGAGCGGACCCGTGAAGGAAATGACCTTTATTGGGAAATGAAGGAGTCTGGCGTTATTGAAAAAACAGCCATGGTATTTGGTCAGATGAATGAGCCACCTGGGGCACGGATGCGTGTTGCCCTAACAGGTTTGACAATTGCAGAATACTTCCGGGATGTAGAGGGGCAAGACGTATTGCTCTTCATTGATAATATCTTCCGCTTCACCCAAGCCGGTTCAGAGGTTTCTGCCCTTCTAGGACGGATGCCGTCTGCCGTAGGTTACCAACCAACCTTGGCGACTGAGATGGGACAATTGCAAGAACGGATTACGTCAACACAAAAAGGTTCTGTAACATCTATTCAAGCGATCTATGTTCCAGCAGATGACTACACCGATCCAGCCCCTGCAACGGCCTTCGCCCACTTGGACTCCACCACCAACTTGGAGCGTAAATTGGTGCAATTGGGAATTTACCCAGCGGTAGATCCATTGGCATCCAGTTCACGAGCCTTGGCACCAGAAATTGTCGGGCAAGAACACTACGAAGTAGCTTCTGAAGTGAAACGTGTACTTCAACGCTATAACGAGTTGCAAGATATCATTGCCATTCTTGGTATGGATGAGTTATCCGATGAAGAGAAGACTCTGGTTGCGCGGGCACGTCGTATTCAGTTCTTCCTTTCTCAAAACTTTAACGTTGCGGAACAATTTACAGGTCAACCAGGATCGTATGTGCCAGTTGCAGAAACTGTCCGTGGCTTTAAAGATATCCTAAATGGAAAATACGATCACCTTCCAGAAGATGCCTTCCGTGGTGTTGGTTCCATTGAAGATGTAATTGCTAAGGCAGAAAAAATGAACTTTTAGAGGTGACTTATGAGCCAGATGACTGTACAAATTGTAACTCCTCATGGAATGATCTATCAGCACCATGCTCAATTTGTCATGGCTCGAACCACCGAAGGGGAGCTTGGAATTCTTCCAGGTCATACCAATCTATTAGCCGTTTTGGCGGTGGATGAACTAAAGGTTCGCCGAGTTGATGATGAAGAACATGTTGATTGGGTAGCGGTTAATGGAGGAGTCATTGAAGTAGCTGACGATACGATTACGATTATTGCAGATTCTGCAGAACGTGAACGGGATATTGATGTCAGTCGAGCAGAAAGAGCTAAAAAACGGGCAGAAGCTGCTTTGGAACAAGCACTGTCTGAACATTCTATTGACCAAGAACAACGGGCACGAATTGCCTTGCAACGGGCCATTAACCGAATCAATGTGGGAAATAAATAATAGAGTCTTTTAGTTTACTTTTAGTACAAGGCAGCGAGTCGTAGACAGCTCAAAATCTCTGGGGGAGATTTTGAGCTTGCCGATACAACTTTCGAAGAAAGTTTCAAATAAGTATGGCAAGACAAGCTAACACAGTAATAAAAGATAAACTAAAAGAGGATAACAGAGAAACAAGGATCTTTTGAGTCCTTGTTTTTTCTTGTCCAGACTATGTTACAATGGAGTCATGAATATTCAAATTTTAGCTGTATGCAGTCATTTGCTTTTTATTTATGTGGTCCATCGTTTACTTGGAAATGTAGTGGCATGGGATAAATTTTTGAGAATTACGCCAGAAAATACACGCCAAGCCCAGTTGCTTCATCTTATTTTTAGTATTGCCCTCGGATTTTTAGTATCAACCTTTTTTCTCAGCCTCATACAATTTAGTCAAACTCTCCGTTCTTTAGTCGAGTAGACTTTTAGCATCTGCATCTAGAATGTGATAGAATAAAGTCAAAATGATTTTTTGGAGTAGAAATAATGGATCAAATTGTTATAAAAGGTGGAAATAATCGTTTAACCGGAACGGTAAAGATTGAGGGAGCCAAGAATGCTGTTTTACCACTACTGGCTGCAACAATTCTAGCGTCAGAAGGAAAAACAAAGCTAACCAATGTCCCAATCTTATCAGACGTCTTCACTATGAATCAAGTCATTTCAGGTTTGGATATTGATGTGGACTTTGATCAGGAACACAATCAAGTGACTGTGGATGCGGAGGGGACAATTTTAAGTGAGGCTCCCTACGAATATGTGAGCCAGATGCGGGCTTCCATTGTTGTTTTGGGGCCAATTTTGGCGCGCAATGGTTTTGCTAAGGTATCCATGCCTGGTGGTTGTACCATTGGTAGTCGGCCGATCGACTTGCATTTGAAGGGACTTGAAGCGATGGGAGCCCAAATCCATCAGGAAGCTGGATATATTGAGGCTACAGCAAGCAGACTTAAAGGTGCCAACATCTATCTGGACTTTCCAAGTGTAGGTGCGACACAAAATATTATGATGGCTGCTACCTTGGCTGAAGGGGTGACTACAATTGAAAATGCGGCTCGAGAGCCTGAGATTGTGGACCTAGCGTTGCTCCTAAATGCAATGGGGGCAGATGTACGCGGTGCTGGTACTG
Source organism: Streptococcus sp. NLN64 (assembly GCF_015831295.1). Classification (NCBI taxonomy): domain Bacteria; kingdom Bacillati; phylum Bacillota; class Bacilli; order Lactobacillales; family Streptococcaceae; genus Streptococcus; species Streptococcus sp. NLN64. Next base: position 28,138 of record NZ_JADXDQ010000004.1, on the reverse strand, counting down.
AGACCTTGGTCATTCACGGTGTGGAGGCCTTACACGGTGTGGATCATGCTGTGGTCCAAGACCGAATTGAAGCGGGAACCTTTATGGTGGCTGCAGCAATGACTGGTGGTGACGTCTTGATTGAAGATGCTATTTGGGAACACAATCGTCCTTTACTGGCTAAAATGCAAGAGATGGGGGTTGAAGTTACAGAGGAGGAAGGGGGCATTCGCATCCGTTCTTCTATCGAAAACTTAAAACCAGTGACTGTAAAAACCCAACCACACCCAGGTTTTCCAACGGATATGCAGGCGCAATTTACAGCCCTAATGGCGGTTGCAAAGGGAGAGTCCACCATGATTGAAACGGTCTTTGAAAATCGTTTCCAACACTTAGAAGAAATGCGTCGAATGAATCTGCATTCAGATATCCTTCGTGATACAGCCTTGATTACTGGAGGTCAAAAACTGCAAGGTGCAGAAGTGATGTCGACAGACTTACGGGCTAGTGCTGCTCTTATCCTAGCAGGTTTGGTGGCAGAAGGTGAGACCCGTGTTGGAAAACTAAGTCATTTAGATCGTGGTTATTACCAGTTTGATCGTAAGTTGGCCTCGCTAGGTGCCCAGGTCGAACGGATTGGAGGAGTTCATGGAGAGTAATTGGAGTCGTTTCCGTAAACAATGGTTGATGATTCTTGGTTTTCTCCTTCTAACTCTTCTTGTATTTGCAGTTGGATTAGTTTTTGGTTACTCTGTCTTGGGAGAAGGGAAGAACCCCCTCGAAATTTTATACCCAGCAACATGGTCGGAACTATTGGAGAAATTTAAGTAAGGATGAAAGATGGCTAAAAAGAAGCAAAAGCAGGCGGTCAGCACTCTAGGACTACTGGTTAGTTTGGTCCTAGCGGTGGCTAGTTATTATGTCACAGATCAATCCACAGGGCAAGCGCCTTCCAATCAAGAGACTCGCGTCAATAATAGTCAAGCTCCTAACCAAGAGTTAGCAGAATCTGTATTAACAGACTCTGTGCGTGCGCAAATTAAGGGAGACATGACCTGGACGGGGGCGGGATCTTTTGAAGTGAATAATAATCAGACCGATTTGAATGCAGACGTGGCTAGTCAACCCTATGCTACCAATCAGACGAAAGAAGTTGATGGCCAAGTCGTGCCAACACTTGCTAACGCTCTCTTAGCCAAGTCAACGCGACAATACAAGAGTCGCGAAGAAACTGGAAACGGTTCGACTTCTTGGACTCCTGCTGGCTGGCACCAACTACGCTTGAATGGAGAATACAACCATGCCGTAGATCGGGGGCATTTATTGGCCTACGCACTGGTAGGAGGTCTAAAAGGATTCGATGCGTCTACCAGTAATCCAGCAAATATTGCTGTCCAAACAGCCTGGGCCAATCAATCTAGCTCTGTTGACGGACGTGGTCAGAACTACTATGAAACCCAAGTTCGAAAAGCCCTGGATCAGAACAAACGCGTCCGCTATCGTGTAGAAGTGATATACAATAGTCAGTGGGACTTGGTTCCGTCGGGCTCACATCTAGAAGCAAAGTCTAGTGATGGAAGCCTAGAATTTAATGTCTTCATTCCTAATGTACAAGAGGGGATTCGTTTGGATTACCGGACAGGTCAGGTCTTTCTCGACCAGTAGAAATGGTCTTTAAAATTTGAGAATCTTTCTCTGACTGGCTTGTCAAAGGCGACGAATTTTGATAGACTTAGTTTAGAATTGAATACTTGTTCGTGGGACTAGTAGCTAAATGGAAGCTGAACAGGGAGGCAGATCGTGACTGAGAGTCTGCTCGGGGGAAGTTTGGTGAATTCACCCACTTGTGAACAACGCAAACGAGGTCCCCTTGGGGATAAAAGACGGATGGTACCGCGTGTCAACGCTCCGATTTTGAGAGCTTGCACGCGCTTTTTTTATGGAGGAAAAATGGAAGCAATTGAAGAAAAATTGTCCAAGCTAGTTTCAGAAACTCTGTCTAGTCTTGAAAGTATTAATACCGATTTGGACGAGGATTTGACACAACTGCGGGTCTCTGTATTGGGGAAAAAAGGTTCATTAACAGAGATCTTGAAAGGAATGAAAGATCTGTCAGCTGAGATGCGCCCCGTAATAGGAAAGCATGTCAACGAAGCGCGGGATGTCTTGAATCAGGCTTTTGATCAAGCAGCAAAAGATTTAGAAGCGGATCGTATCGCGAAGCAGTTAGAAGCTGAACGGATTGATGTTACCCTACCAGGACGTCAGGTCAAGCGAGGACACCGCCATGTCTTGACACAAGTCAGCCAAGAAATTGAAGATATCTTCCTAGGAATGGGTTACCAAATTGTAGATGGCTTCGAGGTAGAATCTGACCATTACAATTTTGAACGAATGAACCTTCCTAAGGATCACCCTGCACGAGATATGCAAGATACTTTCTACGTTACAGAGGAAGTTTTACTGCGAACTCATACTAGTCCTGTTCAAGCACGAACCATGGAAACCCATGATTTTAGTCAAGGTCCGTTAAAGATGATTTCTCCTGGACGTGTGTACCGTCGGGATACGGATGATGCTACCCACAGTCACCAGTTCCATCAGATCGAAGGTCTGGTTGTTGGTGAGGAGATTTCCATGGCTGACTTGAAGGGAACCTTGGAATTAATCCTACAAAAAATGTTTGGACAGGATCGAAAAATCCGCCTACGCCCTTCCTATTTCCCATTCACTGAACCATCAGTAGAAGTGGATGTATCTTGCTTCAAGTGTGGTGGACAAGGCTGCAATGTCTGCAAACAAACCGGTTGGATTGAAATTCTTGGAGCTGGTATGGTGCATCCGAGCGTCCTCGAAATGAGTGGCATTGACCCAAGTCGCTATTCTGGTTTTGCCTTTGGTTTGGGACAAGAGCGTATCGCTATGTTGCGATACGGAATCAATGATATTCGTGGTTTCTATCTAGGCGACCAGCGCTTCTCAGAGCAGTTCAAGTAAGGAGTATGAAGTGTTAGTAAGTTATAAGTGGTTAAAAGAATTAGTTGAGTTGGATGCTCCGGTAGCTGAGCTAGCCGAAAAAATGTCTACGACAGGTATCGAGGTTGAGGGAGTTGCTTCGCCAGCAGATGGCTTGTCCAAAATTGTTGTCGGTCATGTTCTAACGGAAGAGGCTGTACCAGATACGCATCTACATCTCTGTCAAGTGGACACGGGCGATGAAGCACCGCGTCAAATTGTTTGTGGTGCACCGAATATAGCTGCTGGTCAAAAGGTTATTGTAGCCTTACCAGGAGCTCGCATCGCTGACAACTATAAAATTAAAAAAGGTAAAATCCGTGGGATGGAATCCTTGGGGATGATTTGTTCCCTTGAAGAGCTAGGCTTACCAGAGTCCATTATTCCGAAGGAATATACGGATGGGATTCAGGTCCTTCCGGAGGATGCTGTGCCTGGGGATTCAGTCTTTCCATATTTGGATATGGATGATCACATCATTGAATTGTCCATTACCCCGAATCGAGCAGATGCACTTTCCATGCGAGGAGTAGCCTATGAAGTTGCGGCTATTTACGATAGCAACTTGACCTTAAAGCCGGTTGTCTTAGAAGAAAATTCTAAATCTGCCTCTGAATTGTTAGAAGTAGCGATTGAATCCGATAAAGCGTCAACTTACCAAGCGCGTGTGTTGGAGAAGGTTCAAGTGGGACCTAGTCCTCAATGGTTGCAAAACCGCTTAATGAACGCTGGCATCAGACCGATTAATAACGTTGTCGACGTGACCAACTTGGTCTTGTTAGAATATGGTCAACCGCTTCACGCTTTTGACTTGGATACCTTCAAGGATTCTAAAATTGTGGTGCGTGAGGCTCGTGCAGGAGAAAAATTCCGTACCTTGGATGGTGTGGATCGCAACCTAGAAGCGACTGATTTGGTGATCACAGTTGCGGACGAACCTGTTGCTCTAGCAGGCGTTATGGGGGGAGAAGCTACAGAGATTCGTGATCAATCTACTCGAGTTGTGTTGGAAGCCGCTGTTTTTGATGGAACTTCTATCCGTAAGACAAGTGGACGTTTGAACTTACGTAGTGAGGCATCTGCCCGTTTTGAAAAAGGGATTAACGTTGAGACGGTTTCGGAGGCTTTGGATTATGCAGCCAGTCTCTTGGTCGAACTTGCTGGAGCTGAAGTCTTAGCAGGACGTGTGGAAGCTGGGCAGGTTGATGCTGAGCCGGTAACGGTTGCGACTGATCTAACTTCTGTGAATCGTGTCCTGGGAACAGATTTGGATTTCGCAGCGATTGAGGATATTTTCCGTCGCTTAGATTTTGGTCTGAGTGGAGATGCGACAGCCTTTCAAGTTTCGGTGCCAAAACGTCGCTGGGATATTACCATTCCTGCCGATTTGAATGAAGAAATTGCTCGAATCTATGGCTATGACCGGCTTCCGTCATCCCTCCCTGGAGGTCAAGGAACTGCAGGTGAATTGACCAAAATGCAAGCTCTGCGCCGCAAGGTTCAAGATACCATGGAAGGTGTTGGTTTAACAGAAGTCATCACCTATACCTTAACGACACCAGAAAAAGCCCAATTATTTAGGAAAAATCAATCTTCACTGATTGAATTGATGTGGCCCATGAGTGTCGAGCGCAGTGTTCTTCGTCAAAGCATGGTTTCCAGTCTGTTAGAAACTCTTCACTATAATCAGGCGCGTCGTCAGTCAAACCTAGCGCTTTATGAGATTGGTAAGATTTTCAAACATGTTGAAGAAAAGCAACTGCCACAGGAAGATACTGTCTTAGCCTTGGCTTTAACTGGTTCGTTAACAGAAAAAGATTTTCAAACACAGGCCCAGGCAGTTGATTTCTTTACGGTTAAGGGTATGTTAGAAGTGCTCTTTGATCGTTTGGGCTTAGAGGTCACCTATCAGGCCATTGGTGATCTTCCAGGTAGTCATCCTGTACGAACTGCCCTGCTTGTGGTCGGGGATCAGACTATTGGTTTCCTTGGTCAAGTCCATCCTGCTCTAGCCAAGGACTACGATTTATCAGAAGTCTATGTTGCAGAAGTTAATTTGTCGTTGATTGAAGGATTATTGCCTGAACAAGCTGTCTTCCAGGATATCAGTAAATTCCCTTCCGTAACACGGGACATTGCCCTTTTGGTTCATGAAGATGTTCAGCATCAAGCGATTCTCGATGTCCTTTCATCTTTAAACTTGAAACGATTGAAAGGAATCCATCTCTTCGATGTCTATCAAGGACTTCCATTGAGTGAGGATCAGAAATCCATGGCCTATAGTTTAACCTTCCAAAATTCAGAAGCTACCTTGGAAGATGAGGAAGTTGTGCGCTATATGGATAAAATTCAAAAGGCCTTGGAGTCAGAACTTGGAGCTGAAATTCGTTAATCGAAAAAATATGTTTTATTTGGTGGTTTTTTGGGCAATTTTAATGGAACCTTTCGCGCTTTATGGTATAGTGAGAAAGGGGAACCAAAAGGTTGGAAAGCCACCCCCAAATTTAATTAAAGGAAAAAACTATGAGCTTTGGTAAAAAACTACTGAGCATCTCTATTTTAGGGATGACAGCTCTGTCCCTATCAGCCTGTGCAGCATGGATTGATAAGGGCGAATCCATTACAGCTGTGGGCTCTACAGCCTTGCAACCCTTGGTTGAAGCTGCATCCGATGAATTTTCTGCCCAACATTTAGGAAAAACCATCAATGTTCAAGGTGGTGGGTCTGGTACAGGTCTTTCTCAGGTGCAATCTGGTGCTGTTCAAATTGGGAATAGCGACGTGTTTGCAGAAGAGAAGGACGGAATTGAGGCGGATAAGTTAACCGATCACCAAGTTGCGGTTGCGGGTTTGGCTGTCATTGCCAACAAGGAAGTCAGCCTTGACAATCTAACGCTGGATCAGTTACGAGACGTCTTTGCCGGTAAGATTAAAAACTGGAAAGAAGTTGGTGGTCCAGACTTGGAAGTGACGATTATCAACCGAGCGGTTGGTTCTGGTTCTCGTTCTACCTTTGATAAGGTGGTTATGGATGGGATCACTGCTAAGAAGAGTCAGGAACAAGATTCCAATGGGATGGTGAAATCCATTGTTTCCCAAACACCAGGAGCGATTTCGTATCTTGCCTTTTCTTATGTGGATGACTCCGTGAAACAATTAAAACTGGACGGAGCTGCAGCAACTGCGGAGAATGTTGCTACCAATAAGTGGCCAATCTGGTCCTATGAACACATGTATACCAAGAAAGACAAGGATGAATTGACTCAGGAATTTTTGGACTATATGGTGTCAGAAGAAGTTCAAGAAGGTATCGTCAAGAGCATGGGTTACATCCCAATTGATGATATGGAAGTCGAGAAAGATGCTGACGGTAATGTCACTGCCAAGTCGACTAGCCAAAATAGCAAGGGAGAAGAGAAGTGAAATCATCTGAATTAGAAAAGAAACTACTATCCCCTTCCAAGAATTCCAAGTTAGAAAAATTTGGGAAGACCATTACCTTTATGTGTCTATCTCTAATCGTCTTGGTAGTGGCTATGATTTTGATTTTTGTTGCTCAGAAAGGGTTGTCAACCTTCTTTGTGGATGGAATTAATCCCATTTCCTTCTTAACGGGGACTGAATGGCAGCCAAGTGTCAAGGATGCCAATGGTCAGCCTTACATGGGAGCTCTTCCAATGATTACGGGTTCCTTTATTGTAACGATTTTATCCGCTTTGCTTGCAACTCCGTTTGCAATCGGAGCAGCCATCTTTATGACGGAGATTTCTCCAAAGTACGGAGCTAAAATCCTTCAGCCAGCAATTGAATTGTTGGTCGGAATCCCATCTGTTGTGTATGGTTTCATTGGTTTGCAGGTGGTTGTACCATTTGTTCGAAGCATTGCTGGTGGTACAGGATTCGGGATTTTATCTGGGGTCTTTGTCCTATTCGTTATGATTCTGCCAACTGTGACCTTCATGACTGTCGATAGTTTGAAGGCTGTTCCACGCCACTATAAAGAGGCTAGCTTGGCGATGGGGGCGACTCGTTGGCAAACAATCTGGCGGGTGGTTTTGAATGCAGCTCGTCCAGGGATTTTTACAGCGGTTGTCTTTGGAATGGCGCGGGCCTTTGGTGAGGCTTTGGCGATTCAGATGGTTGTCGGAAACTCTGCTGTCATGCCCACCTCACTCACAACACCAGCTTCAACCTTGACTTCGGTCTTGACCATGGGAATCGGAAATACCATTATGGGTACAGTTCAAAATAATGTTCTTTGGTCCTTGGCTTTGGTGCTCCTCATGATGAGTTTGGCCTTTAACTCGGTCATCAAATTAATTACTAGGGAAGGAAAGAGAAACTATGAACGCTAAGAAAATGAATAAATTGGCGACAGCTATTCTCTATACCATTGCAGGAATAATCGTTGCCATTCTCACCTCCCTTCTTCTATTTATTTTAGTTCGGGGCTTACCACACGTTAACTGGCACTTCCTAACTGGTCGCTCGTCTTCTTATGAAGCGGGTGGTGGGATTGGGATCCAACTTTTTAACTCGTTTTTCTTGTTAGTCATTACTCTGCTCATTTCTCTTCCTCTATCTACGGGAGCAGGCATTTACTTGTCAGAGTATGCTAAGAAGGGACCTGTTACCAACTTTATTCGGACCTGTATTGAGATCCTTTCCTCCCTACCATCTGTGGTTGTCGGTCTCTTTGGTTATTTGATTTTTGTTATCCAATTCCAATACGGGTTTTCCATCATTTCTGGTGCTCTGGCCTTGACGGTTTTCAACTTGCCTATGATGACACGAAACGTAGAAGACAGTCTTCGGACGGTTCACCACACCCAACGGGAAGCAGGTTTGGCTCTTGGTTTATCCCGATGGGAAACGGTGGTTCACGTGGTTATTCCAGAAGCTCTTCCAGGTATTGTTACGGGTATTGTCTTGGCTTCAGGTCGTATCTTTGGTGAAGCGGCAGCTCTAATTTATACTGCCGGGCAATCAGCTCCAGCGCTTGATTGGTCAAATTGGAACATCTTAGATGTTACCAGCCCGATTTCCATTTTCCGTCAAGCAGAAACCTTGGCCGTTCACATCTGGAAGGTAAACAGCGAGGGAACTATTCCTGATGCCATGCAAGTTTCTGCTGGTAGTGCTGCCGTCCTTTTAATCTTTATCTTGATTTTCAACCTTGGTGCGCGTTACCTCGGTAAAAAACTTCATCAGAAGATGACATCCGCTTCCTAAGGAGGTTTAAGGAAAAATGACAACGTATAATTGGGATGAAAAACACATTATTCGCTTCCCAGAAGAAAAAGTTGCCCTAGAGACCAAGGACCTTCATGTCTATTATGGGCAAAATGAATCCATCAAGGGCATTGATATGCAGTTTGAGAAAAACAAAATCACGGCTCTCATTGGACCGTCTGGCTCAGGAAAATCAACCTACTTGCGAAGTTTGAATCGGATGAACGATACTATTGATATTGCTCGGGTGACTGGGGAAATTCTCTATGAGGGAGTCGACGTCAATCGACCAGATATCAATGTTTATGAAATGCGCAAGCATATCGGGATGGTTTTTCAACGGCCTAATCCATTTGCCAAATCAATTTATCGAAACATTACCTTTGCCCACGAGCGGGCAGGGGTAAAAGACAAGAGAGTCTTAGATGAAATTGTAGAGACTTCACTCAGACAAGCCGCTCTGTGGGATCAAGTGAAGGACGATCTTCATAAATCTGCCTTCACCTTGTCTGGTGGACAACAACAACGGCTTTGTATTGCTCGAGCTATCTCCGTTAAGCCGGATATTCTTTTGATGGATGAGCCAGCGTCTGCCTTGGATCCAATTGCGACCATGCAGCTGGAAGAGACGATGTTGGAGTTGAAGAAGAACTACACTATTATCATTGTCACTCACAATATGCAACAAGCTGCACGGGCTAGTGATTATACCGCCTTCTTCTATTTGGGCGATTTAATCGAGTACGATGAGACTGGGAAAATCTTCCAAAATGCCCAGCTACAATCTACAAGTGATTATGTATCAGGACGTTTTGGTTAGGAGGAAGTCATGACAGAACCTATTTTAAGTGTGAAAGACTTATCCGTTTACTATGGTAAAAAGAAAGCCCTCAACAGTGTTTCATTAGACTTTTACCCTAATGAAATTACTGCTCTCATTGGACCATCGGGATCTGGAAAATCGACTCTTTTACGGTCTATCAACCGGATGAATGACCTAAATCCTGAAGCCAGTTTGACAGGTTCTATCGTTTACGATGGACATGAGGTCTACAGTCCTCGGCGGGATACAGTAGAGTTGCGTAAGGAAATCGGAATGGTCTTCCAACAACCGAATCCCTTCCCGATGACCATTTATGAGAATGTCGTTTATGGTCTTCGGATTAAAGGGATTAAGGACAAAGAAGTCTTGGATGAAGCTGTGGAATCATCTCTGAAAGGGGCTTCTATCTGGGACGAGGTCAAAGATCGTTTGCACGATTCTGCGCTTGGTTTATCTGGTGGACAACAACAGCGGGTCTGTGTGGCTCGGGTCTTGGCAACCAGTCCAAAAATTATTTTGTTGGATGAACCTACATCTGCCCTGGATCCAATTTCTTCCGGAAAAATTGAAGAGACTCTCTTTGGTTTGAAGGATCAGTATACTTTGCTTTTGGTTACTCGGTCTATGCAACAGGCATCTCGGATTTCTGATCGAACTGCCTTCTTCCTTGATGGCAATTGTCTGGAATATAGTTCAACTAAAGACATGTTCCTCAACCCGCAACACAAGGAGACGGAAGATTACATTACAGGTAAATTTGGATAGGAGTTCATATGTTACGTACACAATTTGAAAATGAATTAGAAAAACTACACAATCAGTTTTATGCGATGGGAACCGAAGTTCTATCTCAGATTAACCGGACTGTGCGTGCCTTCGTCACTCACGACCGTGAATTGGCTCGTGCCGTCATTGAAGATGACGCAGACGTCAATAAGTATGAAATTAAGTTAGAAGAAAAATCACTGGAGATTATCGCTCTCCAACAACCTGTTTCACAAGATTTGCGGACAGTTATTACGATTCTAAAAGCATCCAGTGATATTGAGCGTATGGGAGATCACGCGGTATCCATCGCTCAAGCAACGATTCGTGTAAAAGGCGAAGTTCGGATTGAAGCTGTTGAGCAAGAAATCAACAAAATGGGGAAAAAAGTCAAGGAATTTGTAGAAGCGACTTTAGACCTTTATCTCAAAGGAGATGTTGACTCCGCTTATAAGGTTGCGGCGATGGATGAAGAAGTAAATGATTATTTCAAAAAAATCCAAGAATTGGCAACAGAAGAAATCAAACACAATCCAGAAGCCATTGTGGCAGGTCGGGATTATTTCCAAGTGATTAGCTACCTTGAACGAATTGGTGACTATGCTAAAAACGTTTGTGAGTGGGTTGTTTACTTGGAAACAGGTGAAATTGTTGAATTATAATCTTCACTGAAAATCAAAACGAACCTGATAAGGTAGTGTTTGACTTTTGAGGAGTATAAGACGAAAGCTAGGAAGGTGATGATTCCTAGCTTTTTCGTTTGCAAAAAGCAAGAGCAATGGTACAATTTTAGTATGAGTACAGAATTAATTGAGAATAAATTGGCGCTGCTACCGACAAGTCCTGGTTGTTACCTTCATAAGAATCAACAGGGAACCATTATCTATGTCGGTAAAGCCAAGAATTTACGAAATCGTGTTCGTTCTTATTTTCGAGGGAGTCATGACACGAAGACGGAGGCCCTCATTTCTGAAATTGCTGATTTTGAATTTATTGTTACGGAATCCAATATCGAAGCCCTCCTTCTTGAAATCAATCTGATCAAAGAAAATCGTCCTAAGTACAATATCATGCTCAAGGATGATAAGTCCTATCCGTTTATAAAAATTACAAATGACTATTATCCTCGCCTGATTACCACTCGGCAGGTTAAAAAAGATGGAGCCATGTATTTTGGGCCCTATCCAGATGTGGGAGCGGCTAATGAAATAAAGAAACTCCTGGATCGCATTTTTCCCTTTAAAAAATGTAGTAATCCAGCTGATAAGGTTTGCTTTTATTACCATCTCCACCAGTGTGATGCCCATACTGTAACAGGTTATGACCATCAGCATTTTATGGACATGGCCCAAGAAGTGTCAGACTTTTTAAAGGGGCAGGATGATAAAATTTTGAATGAGCTAAAAGACAAAATGGAGCTTGCGGCTCAAGATTTGGAATTTGAGCGGGCTGCTGAGTATCGAGATCTCTTACAAGCGATTGCTACCTTGCGGACTAAACAACGGGTGATGGCCAAAGATTTGCAAAATAGGGATGTCTTTGGTTATGCTGTTCACCAAGGCTGGATGTGTGTACAAGTCTTTTTTGTTCGCCAAGGCAAGCTTATTGAAAGGGATGTCAGCCTTTTTCCTTATTACAATGATGCTGAAGAGGATTTCTTGACGTATTTAGGACAGTTTTATCAGGAGGCGAATCATCTGATTCCGAATGAAATCCTGCTGCCCATCGATGTGGATTTGGAATCTGCTCAAGCCTTGGTCGACACCAAAATTCGCCAACCTCAAAGGGGAGAAAAGAAACAGCTGGTCAGTCTCGCAAGCAAAAATGCGCGAGTCTCGCTCCAGCAAAAATTTGATCTACTGGAAAAGAATTTTGAGAAAACCCAAGGGGCTGTCGAAAATCTGGGGCGCGAATTGGGGATTTCAACCCCTTACCGCATTGAAGCCTTTGATAACTCCAATATTATGGGGACAAGTCCGGTCTCTGCCATGGTGGTTTTTGTCAATGGAGTGGCCAGTAAAAAGGATTACCGTAAATACAAGATTAAAACGGTTAAGGGCCCGGACGATTATGCTAGTATGCGAGAAGTGCTCAGGAGACGGTATAGTCGGGTGATTCGTGAAAACCTTCCACAACCGGATTTGATCATCATGGATGGAGGGCAAGGTCAGGTATCGGTGGCAAAAGAAGTGGTCCACGGTGAGTTGGGGCTCTCTATCCCGATTGCGGGATTAAAGAAAAATGACCGCCATCAAACTCATGAACTACTTTTTGGGGACCCGCTAGAAATTGTGGAGCTTGGACGGCAGTCACAAGAATTTTTCCTCTTACACCGCATTCAGGATGAGGTTCATCGTTTTGCCATCACCTTTCATCGCCAAGTTCGGAGTAAAAATTCTTTCTCATCTAGACTGGATGGTATAGAAGGTCTGGGGCCAAAACGGAAGCAAGCTCTTTTGAAACATTTTAAAAGTATTCCCAAAATTCAGGCAGCTAGTCTGGAGGAAATTCAGTCTCTTGGAATCCCTCAAGCCGTTGCCCAACGCGTTAAGGAGAGATTAGCGGATAAGGAAGAGGGAAAAGAAGGCTAAACTTTCAAAAGTCCATCATTCATCCTGGAAGGATCCCCATAGTTTTGAAAGAAGTGGTAGAATAGAAAGCAAAGGAGAAGTATATGGTTACAGTAGATTTTCAAAAAGAAGTTGAATTGCGTAAAGAAGATTTACTCAAGGACTTGGTTAGTCTCTTGGAAATTAACTCTGAGCGCAGAGATGATCTAGCGGATGCGGAGCATCCATTTGGACCAGGTCCAGTGGCAGCACTTAAGCATTTCCTTGCTTTAGCAGAACGAGATGGTTATCCAACCTTAAACGTTGATAACTATGCTGGTCATTTTGAGTATGGTGAAGGTGAAGAAGTTCTTGGGATTTTTGCCCATATGGACGTTGTTCCAGCTGGAAGTGGTTGGGAAACGGATCCTTATAAACCCGTTGTCAAAGATGGTCGTCTTTATGCACGTGGATCTAGTGATGATAAGGGACCTACCATGGCTTGTTATTATGGTTTGAAAATTATTAAGGAACTTGGGCTTCCAACTTCTAAAAAAGTGCGTTTTGTAGTTGGGACAGATGAGGAATCTGGATGGGCAGACATGGACTATTATTTTGAACATGTCGGACTTCCAGAACCAGACTTTGGATTTTCTCCGGATGCTGAATTCCCCATTATTAATGGTGAAAAAGGAAATATCACAGCCTATCTCCATTATGATGGCCAACAGGAAGAAGGGCTCCAACTGCTTTCCTTTACTGGGGGACTCCGTGAGAACATGGTGCCAGAAGCTGCCAAGGCGGTGATTAAAGCTGCACCGGAGTCTATGGTTCAAGAATTCAACAATTATTTACACGAAGTCGGCTTGAAGGGGCAAACTCGGGAGCTTGAGGCCGGCCTAGAATTGGAACTAATTGGAAAATCTGCTCACGGTGCCTCACCACATCTGGGGATTAATGGAGCTACCTATTTGGCAGCCTTCTTGTCCGACTATCCATTCACAGGAGCTGCTCAATCTTATCTAGATTTAGCAGGTCGAATTCTGAAAGATGATCATGATGCGCGTGCTCTTGGTTTGGACTTCGTGGATGATCGTATGGGAGCTCTTTCCATGAATGCGGGGGTTTTCCGGTTTGAAAAAGAATCAGACCAGAGTCAAATTGCTCTAAACTTCCGTTACCCACAAGGAATGACACCAGAAAAGATCCAAGTAAAATTGGCAGGGGTATCTGGAGTAGAGGTGACGCTTTCCCAGCATGGCCACACCCCTCACTATGTGCCTGCTGAAGACCCACTCGTTCAGACCCTTCTTGCAGTTTATGAAAAACACACAGGTCTGAAAGGACATGAAAAAGTAATTGGTGGTGGAACTTTTGGACGTCTCTTGAAGCGCGGTGTAGCCTATGGAGCAATGTTCCCTGGCTATATCGACACCATGCACCAAGCCAATGAATTTATTGAAGTGGAAGATCTCTTCCGTGCCGCAGCCATTTATGCTGAGGCTATCTATGAATTGATTCGTTAATTTTTTAGGAGATATAGTCTTTTAGTTAATACTTAACCAACTTCAAAATCGGAATACTCGAAAAATTTCAAAGAGATAACTCGAAAAGCCGATGATGGTAGAACTAAAGTTCACCGAAGAGGCTTGACAACGTCAGAATTTGAAATTTATACTCGAAACAGTTCGAAATCTGAAACGAATTTTAATCCAGAAATTGGATTAAAATTTATAGGTAATGAAGCAAGCATCGCTTGCCATCAATCCGATGAAGACAGTACTTAGTGTTCGGCGAAGAAGAGTATAGTTTTTTAGATTATAAACTGTATGTGACATACTATTTTTATGGCATACGGAATTGATTTTAGAAAACGTGTCCTTGAATATGTTAAAGAGGGACATACACGTAAAGAGACAGCAGCTTTATTTAATATAGTCTTTTAGTTTGCTTTTAGTACAAGGCAGCGAGTCGCAGACAGTACTGAAGTACGGCAAGACGAGCTAACACAGTAACAAAAGATAAACTAAAAGAGTGTAACACATTCAGATTTTGAAATGTAATGAGTATGAATGAGTATAGGTATAAAAGAGTATACAATAACAGCCAGCCCAAACGGACTGGCTGTTATTGCTGTTTATAGAGATGGTAGGCGAATTCGTCTACCTTTTTTTTGTTTTTCTTGGAGAGTTTAAGGTAGATGTTAAAAATATCTTTGGGATCAATCAGATAGGTATCTTCAACTGATAAAATCTTTGACAACTGTAAAACTTGTTGGTAGGTTGGGATTTGTGCTCCCGATTCCCATTGGGCATACAAAGAACGAGGAATTGCCAGGATTTGATAGATATCTTCTTGGCGAAGGTTCAATTCTAAGCGACGTTTTTTTAATTTTTTACTATCAAACATTGACCGGCTCCTTCATATGTAATTGCCCTTACTATATCAAAATTTAAAAGTAAAAACAATGAAAACTAGGATAATTTAGAAAAAAGGATTGTAGTTTTTTTCGTGACCGATGGTAGTATTATCCCCATGACCTGGAAAGACCTGGTAGTGGTCGGGAAGTGAAAAGAGTCGCTCCCGAATGGAGCTCAGCAGGATCTGCTGATTCCCAGTAGGGAGATCCCAACGTCCCACGGTCTCCTTAAAGAGACAGTCTCCAGTCAAAACAGCATTTTCCGCTTCCCATACCAGGGAAACTCCACCAACTGAATGTCCAGGAGTTGCTAGGATTTTAAAAGAAAAGTCTTCCAAGTTGAGTAGCTGTCCGGTTTCGAAGTAGCATTCAGCCGGTCGGCAAACAATATCTGGAAGGTCTTGGTGACGGGCTAAACCGGACAAATTTTTGATAGGGTCCATTAACCAGTCAGCTTCGAGAGGGGAAACATAAACTGGCGGTCGGTCATAAGCCTCCCGAATTGTCTCTAATGAAAAAATGTGATCATAATGAGTGTGGGTGAGAAAGATGGCGATGAGAGATTTGTCGATGGCCTTTAATTTGGCGTGAATGGTTTCCAAGTCATTTCCAGGGTCTACCAAAATAAGCGCAGTTTCCGATTCTAGATAATAGGTATTTTCTCCAGCAAGTGGATTAAAGGATTGATGAATTGGCATAGGAACTCCTTTCACTATAAGTATATCATGCTTAGTAAAATTCTAACTGAAGAAAGAATAGAAAACCGAACAACTTAGAAAATTTTGACCAATTTAGTGTCTACTGCTATAATGTTTTAAGTAGAAAAATGAAAGATGGAGGAAGAGAATGAACACTCTACCAAATTGTCCAAAATGTAACTCCGAATATGTCTACGAAGATGGCATTCTGTTGGTCTGTCCTGAATGTGCTTACGAATGGGATCCAAACGCTGAAGTAGAGGAAGGAATTGTTGCTCTTGATGCTAACGGAGTGAAGTTGGCTGATGGTGATACCGTAACGCTAATCAAAGACTTAAAAGTTAAAGGGGCTCCGAAAGATTTAAAACAAGGAACCAAGGTTAAGAATATTCGCTTGGTTGAGGGCGACCACAATATTGACTGTAAAATTGATGGTTTTGGCGCTATGAAGTTGAAATCTGAGTTTGTGAAAAAAGTTT
Source organism: Streptococcus sp. NLN64 (assembly GCF_015831295.1). Lineage (NCBI taxonomy): Bacteria > Bacillati > Bacillota > Bacilli > Lactobacillales > Streptococcaceae > Streptococcus > Streptococcus sp. NLN64. Next base: position 12,179 of record NZ_JADXDQ010000004.1, on the reverse strand, counting down.
AATGGCTGCTCGAACAAAATTCATCCTTGGTTATCGATTGCTCTTATTAATTCTTTCATCAATTGGAATTAGTCTGGAACTCTTTGAAGATGGCTGGGGCATGTTGCTTTACTATACAGTTCTGTCCAATATCCTAGTTTGGGTCTTTCTGTATTATACACTTTGGACCTGGCGTAATAGTCGGACACAAGAATTTTACCGGGTTAAAGCTGGTGTGACCATGGCTATTTTAATCACTTTTGTGGTTTACCATGTACTTTTATCACCATCGGTTGACCCAGAGGATTTCTATACTCTTAAAAATCTCTTGGTTCACTATCTGGTTCCCCTAGCATTTGTTGTGGATACCTTGGTTTGGGATCGAGGTCGCCAATATCGCTTGGTGGATCCTTGGATTTGGACCTCGTTTCCAATTTTCTATCTAGCTTTTGCCTTACTGAATGGTTTGATCTTGAAATGGCCGATTCCTGGCGCTGATCATAGTCCGTTTGCTTATTTCTTTTTGGATGTTACGGAGTATGGCTGGACCTATGTGCTTCAGTATGCAGCGATTATTTTTGTAGCCTACCTCCTCGTAGGTTATCTCTTATTTGCTGTTAAAAATAAAATTTGGCAAAAATCCGGCAAGATTGGCTAACTTCTTGCAAAAAGGATTAAAAGATGCTACTCTAGTTTAAGAAAAATTTCCTTTAATTCTGTCCTGTGAGGCAGGCAAGGAGAGTCGAATGGAAGAAACTGGGTGCAGTTTATTTTGTAGAACCTCCTTGAATAAGGAGGTTTTTAGTTTTAGAAAAAAAGGAGAATGGAGATATGCGGGTCAAGGAAGTGGTCGATGATGTGACGCTAAAACGTGCGATCACACGAATCATCTATGAAATTATGGAACGCAATAAGGATTTAGACCAAGTTGCCTTGGTAGGCATCAAACGCAGGGGCGTTTATTTGGCTAAGCGGATTCAAGAACGCTTGGAACAGTTGGAAGGGATTCAAATTCCTCTAGGTGAACTGGATACCAATCCTTTTCGAGATGATCAAAAGGGAGGAGAAGACACCTCTCATATTCCATTTGATGTTGATAAACGGAATATTATTTTAGTGGATGATGTTCTGTACACAGGGCGAACCATTCGAGCGGCTATCGATGCCCTCATTAGTCGTGGTCGGCCAAACAAAGTCTCATTAGCTGTTTTAGTGGACCGCGGACATCGTGAACTTCCGATTCGACCGGACTATGTTGGCAAAAATATTCCAACCAGTTCCAAAGAAAAGATTTCTGTTCAATTAACAGAGCTAGATGGACAAGACTGTGTCTTGTTGAGCGAAGGTGAGTAAGAGTGTCCCAGCTTTCAAAAACAGTTGTCTTGATTACAGGTGCTTCGAGTGGAATTGGGGAGGCTACTGCTAGAAAATTAGCCCAGCAATCCAATTTTTCCTTGGTCCTAGTAGCAAGGAACCAGCAAAAATTAGAAACGCTTGCTGAAGAATTAAGAACTCACAGTTCTGTGGATGTTATGGTTTATCCTTTAGATTTGACCAAACTGGAATTGATCCCAGCAATGGTTGAAGCGGTATTGAATCGATTGGGGCGCTTGGATGTGGTTTTACAGGTTGCGGGCGCAGGAGATTTCAAACCAGCTATAGACATAAATCTGGAAGAAGTAGTGAATCAGTTTCAACTGAATACCCTATCAGGGATTATCTTGTCCAAAGCTGCTGGTCAACAGATGGTAAAGCAGGGCAATGGTAAGCTTCTCATTGTGGCCTCCATGTCCGGTAAATTACCAACTCCTCAGTCCTCAGTCTATGCTGCTAGTAAGAGTGCAATAAATACCTATGCTGCAGCCTTGGGGATGGAGTTAGAGTCTTCTGGAGTCGCAGTAACGGTTGTGAATCCCGGACCTGTTCGGACACCCTTTTTTGATCATAGTTCAACGATGCAGGACTACATTCAACATGTAGATCGCTTTGCAATGGATGTCAATCAGGTGGCTCAGAAGTTAGCGAATTTGGTTTTAAAAACTGGTTCCATGCCAAGAGAGGTAAATATGCCGTTTACCATGCGATTGGCATATTGGGGACATCGCTTTTTTCCAAACTTAGCTCGCTGGTTGACCATGCGTTTTGCTAATTTTAAATAAAAACTACGAATGAATTAAATGGGAGGAGGTAAGTGATGACAAAAAGATTGTTGATTTTAGAAAATGGTCAAGTCTTTGAAGGGCAGCCTTTAGGGGCTGAACAGGATGTCACCGGCAGAATTGTTCTGTCTAACCATACAAGTGGCCATCAGGAAATTATTTCGAATCAAACCTATAGTGGTCAGCTTTTAGCTTTCACTTATCCACGAGTGGGTAATTCAGGCTTTTATCGGGAGTTAGATGAATCCCTCCAACCTTCCTGCCGGGCTGTTATTGTATCGGATTATCGACACAAGAGCTCTTTTTGGAAACAAAAACAAGATTTAGATGCCTATCTTAAAGGAAAGGGAATTACCGGAATTCAGGGAATTGATACCCGGGCTTTGGCTCGAATTTTGCAGAAGGAAGGTCCTTTAAAAGCTACCATTGCAGATGAAGGTGATAGCCTGCATCATCTATTGGACCAGCTGGTTGCGACTGTTCTTCCCAAAGATGATGCTAGACAAGCTTCAACTCGGGCCCCCTTTCCCGTACCAGGAGTAGGGAAAAACATTATTCTCTTAGATTTTGGGGTTAAACATGCCCTACTTCGGGAGTTTTCCAAACGTGATAGTAACATCATTGTCCTACCATTTGATACCCCATTGGATAGAATTCACAACTACCAACCAGATGCGATTGTTCTTTCCAGTGGACCAGGTGACCCCCGTTATTTGGCTACGAATGAATTATTGGCTACATTGAGAACCCTTCAGGACCAATATCCGATTCTAGCTGTAGGTTTAGGTCACCTGCTCCTCTCATTAGCCAACCAAGCAGAGCTTGAAGAATTGGCTCATGGAATTACGGGCAGGCATGCTCTGTATGAATCTCTTACAAATCAAGTGTTGATTACGGACTACCATCATCAGTATCCTATTAAAAGAGAGAATTTTCCCGAGCAGCTCTTCGCGACACATGTAACCTTAGATCAAAAATATGTGATCGGATATCGCCATCGTCGAAGACCAGTCTTATCGGTTCAGTTTTCACCAGAAGGTTCTCCGGGTCCTCATGATTTTATCTATTTGCTGGATGAATTCTTCACACTACTGGATCAAGGAGGTCGTTCAGAATGAAACTTGTTTTGACACCTAGTGAATTAAATCAGAATCAGGAGCGGACCCTCAATCGTCTCCTACAAAAAAATAAAAACTGGATTCACCATGCTTTTAGGGATTTAGAATCCCTTTTGGCTACATTGGTGGAAAATCCTGAGTACACTATTTTCCCGCTGTTTTTGGATCGTGAACTTATCGATCTCCTAATTGAAGTTCAAAAACAAGAAGCTTGGATGCAAATGAGATCAAGATGGCATAGTTATCCTGCTGCTTCCTTAGAATATCTTTTGCATGCAGAGCTCTTCCAGTCTCAATTGAAACAATTAGGACTGAATATGACCAATAGTCAATTGGTTTATGGCTGGGAAGATATACAGGATCGGATGCAGGAATTGACTTTTCCCGTCTTGCTTCGGGATTCCTTACAAATGCATGGCCAGGAACCGATAACGGTTGGAAATATAGAAGAGCTTCAAACTGCTTACGAATATTTCCAGGATTTGGTATTACCCCTCCCCTATTATCTGGAGAGTCCAATGAAAGGTTTGAGAGAAGTCGAGTTAGTACTGGTTCGTGATTCTTATGATTCCAGCTTTATCTTGGGGACCGCGGAGCATATTGAACCTGTTGGTCTGCACAGGGAAGATGCGACCATTGTATTTCCAGCTCAAACCTTGTCAGATTCAGATATTCAGTTTTTACGGAATTATTCGATTCGTTTGGCCCGAGGCTTGCGTTTACAAGGGCTGATCTCTTTACGCTTTGCTTGGAATCCACAGAAGCAGCAGGCTTTTCTTCTACAAGTTGGACTGGGATTAAATGATAGTGCTTTGATGATGAGCCAAATTTTACGCTTACCCATGGCAGAATTGATGCTGCACATTTTGGAAGGGAATCCTGTTCAAAGTATGCCAGGTTGGAAGGCTGGAGAACCGGTCATGGACTATTTGGTGGCTCGGTTCCCCTTGGATTTTAGCCAAGACCATTTAGCTGATGGAGCACTCCGACGACAATCAACTGGACAGTTTTATGCCTATGCTCGAAATTTGGAAGCCAGCTTGCTCAAAGGATTGGCTGTTTTAGAAGCACGGCTGGATTTTCCACTGGAGCGATTGAGTGAAGAGGATTTAATTGATCATTTGGTTCGACAGCAGTCAGACCGCTTGCTGTATCTTCTTGAGGGGCTTAGACGTGGCCTTTCGGTTTCCTATATCCAAGGCTTGACGCATATAGATCCTCTTTTTTTAGAGGCCTTACAATCTGTCGTTGAGTTGGAAAAAGAACTGGTTCAAAAGTCAAGAGATTTAGAATTGCTTCGACAAGCAAAGGCAGCAGGTCTATCGGATCTCCGCATTGCTAAATTATGGAATGAATCAGAAGAGGCTATTTGGCAGTTGCGGGTTTCAGAGGGCATTCTTCCTACCTATAAGGAAATTGAAGGTTGGATTGGGTTTGCTGTAGCCTATTATTCGAGCTATGAAATGGAGAACGAAGCCCAACAAAATGTGCATCCAAGCACAGTCTTCCTGTATTCCGATCAGAACCCTTGGTTGGGACAGGAATTATGGAAGGAATCCATCTTAGTCGGTAGCAATAGTCCTTTGGAAGCGGGAATGAAACAGTATCTAGAACCACTGATTCCTGAGCTCATTGACCAGGTTCTATTACTGGAGGATCCAGACAAACTCTATGGAAGTCCTGAAATTCGCAGCCTGAATCTACGTCATTTCTACACCCGTACTGGATTCGATTAAAAAATTAAAAGCTGTCAAGAAAAAAATTAAAAGCTGTCAAGAAAAAAACTTGACAGCTTTTTGAGAAGGTGTTAGAATAGCTATTGTTGAGTTTCCTTAACACAAAGAAAAAGTTTAGAAAAGAGAATTTATAAAATGGCAGTTAAAATTCGTTTGACTCGTATGGGTTCTAAAAAGAAACCTTTTTACCGTATCAATGTTGCAGATTCACGTGCTCCACGTGATGGACGGTTCATCGAAACAGTTGGAACTTACAACCCACTTGTTGAAGAAAACCAAGTGACTCTTAAAGAAGAGCGCGTTTTGGCATGGTTGGCTGATGGAGCACAACCATCTGATACAGTGCGTAACATTCTTTCAAAAGCTGGAATCATGAAGAAATTCCACGAGTCAAAACTCTCTAAATAATAAAGGTTAGCTTATGGACACGATTGAAAATCTCATTATTGCGATTGTGAAGCCACTGATTTCACATCCAGACCACTTAACCATTCGTATCGAGGATACGCCTGAATTTCTGGAGTACCATTTGGATTTACATCCGTCGGATGTTGGTCGGGTAATCGGTCGGAAAGGGCGGACGATTTCAGCGATAAGGACGATTGTTTATTCGGTCCCAATCGATTCAAAAAAAGTTCGGATTGTGATTGATGAACAAGAGTGATCTTGTTACTTGGAGTCGTTCGAACTTTTGAAGAAGCTAAGACTACTGGGGCCCTGGTCCCAGTTTTTTATTTTAATTGGAGAGTTAGATGGAGTATTTAAACGTAGGTACCATTGTCAATACCCAAGGTTTACAAGGGGAGATGCGGGTGCTATCTGTTACGGATTTTGCAGAAGAGCGGTTTAAAAAGGGAAGCCAATTGGCCTTGTTTGATCCTCAGGATCAGTTCGTTCAAATGGTAGAGATTCACAGTCACCGTAAGGCTAAGCAGTTTGATATTATCAAATTTAAAGGCATGTATCATATTAATGATATTGAAAAGTACAAGACTTATCAGTTGAAAATTGCGATAGAAGACCTGAGTGATTTGGAAGAAGGTGCCTTCTACTACCATGAAATTATTGGTCTCCCTGTCTATGAAGGAAATCAACTGCTTGGAACCATCAAGGAAATCCTTCAGCCGGGTGCCAATGATGTTTGGGTCGTAAAAAGAAAAGGGAAGAATGATTTGCTATTACCTTACATTCCACCAGTAGTCCTAGAAGTGGATTTAGAAGCTGGAAAAATAGTCGTTGAAGTTCCGGAAGGATTGGACGATGAGAATTGATATTTTAACCCTTTTTCCAGAAATGTTTTCGCCTTTGGAGCACTCTATAGTCGGTAAGGCACGAGAAAAAGGCTTGCTAGACATGAATTATCATAATTTCCGGGAAGCGGCAGAAAAAGCTCGTCATGTAGATGACGAACCTTATGGGGGAGGACAAGGAATGTTACTCCGAGCCCAACCAATTTATGATGCCATTGAAGGTATCCAAGGTCGTGAACAAGCACGAGTCATCCTTTTAGATCCTGCAGGTCGTTCTTTTGATCAAGTTTATGCGGAAGAGTTATCCAAAGAAAAACAACTGATTTTTATTTGTGGTCACTATGAAGGTTATGATGAGCGGATTAAACCGTTAGTGACAGATGAAATCTCTTTGGGGGATTATGTCTTAACAGGGGGAGAACTAGCGGCCATGACGATTATTGACGCGACAGTTCGTCTGGTTCCACAAGTTATTGGGAAGGAATGTAGTCATACAGATGATAGTTTTTCTTCAGGTCTTTTGGAATATCCCCAGTACACACGTCCTTACGATTTCCGAGGGATGACAGTTCCAGACGTTTTAATGAGTGGTCACCATGAGCGTATACGGCAATGGCGTCTTTTTCAAAGTTTGAAAAAAACAAAAGAAAGGCGGCCGGATTTACTTCAAGACTATACGCTAACCAAAGAGGAGGAGCGATTTTTACAGTTAATTGAAGAAAATCGTGATATTGATGAATTCTTTAAGTAAAAAAGCTTGACAGCAGTAGCAGACTCCTGTATAATATAATAGATTTTAACTTGAAGGGAGTGAGATGGAATGTCAAAAACAGTGGTACGTAAGAATGAATCATTAGATGATGCACTTCGTCGATTCAAGCGTGCGGTTACTAAAGCTGGTACTCTTCAAGAAACACGTAAACGTGAATTCTATGAAAAACCTTCTGTAAAACGTAAACGTAAATCAGAAGCAGCTCGTAAACGTAAGAAATTCTAATAGTGAAAGCAGTCCAGTCGGATTGCTTTTTTCTACTATTTTAGATATCCTTGAAGGAAGACCTATTCGTTCAAAAGAGATTATTCAACATAGTTGGATGTCTAAAGGACGTTTACACCAAAATTATTACTCGAAACAGCTCGAAATCTGAAAAGGCAATCCGATGAGGACAGAACTGAGGGTTCGGCGAACAGGATTAACATAGTCAGATTTTGAAATGTAATGAGTATAAAATACATTTCAAAACCTACTTTGCATGCTGATAAATTCCCTGGATTCACTGAAATCAAACATGGAGATTTAGATTTTGTGCTTTATAAAATCTGAGTAGAAAAAGGCTGAGACGTCTGTCTCAGCCCTCTATGATGATTATTTTTTCTCAAGTAGCGCTTTGATATCTTGAAGCAATTCAACTTCTGTTGGACCAGCAACTTCAGCTTCCTCTTCTTTAGCTCCGATAGATTGAGCTTTCTCAACAGCTTTAACAACGAAGAAGAGAACAGTACCGATAATTAAGAAGTTAATGATAGCACTTAGGAAGCTACCATATGCAACGCCGTTCCAAGTAAGTTCAGCGATTTTCTCAACTTGAGCAGCTTTCAAAGCAGGGTTCAAGAAGATTGGTGTCAAGACATCTTCTACCAAAGAAGTAATGATCTGTCCGAAAGCAGCCCCGATAATCACAGCCACAGCAAGGTCAACAATATTTCCACGTAGGAGGAAATCTTTCAATTCTTTTAACATAAGAATCTCCATTCTTTTATTTGATACGAATACATTATAGCTAAGTAAGATTAAAAAGACAATGGATTTGCTTGATTTTTTTTAGGGGAAACTAGAAACGGCTTGTTTTACAAAAGTGGTTATTTAGGATAAAATGAAGGAATAATAACCGGAAGGAGGGGACATGGTTTCAACGCAAGATATTCAAGATTTAAAGAGTCGTGTGAACATTGTGGATGTCATCGGAGACTACCTTCCTTTGACCAAGGCTGGTCGTAATTATCTAGGACTTTGTCCTTTTCATGGAGAAAAAACACCTTCCTTTAACGTGAACCAGGAAAAACAATTTTACCATTGTTTTGGTTGCGGCAAGTCAGGAGATGTCTATCGGTTTATTGAAGAGATTGATGGAATTCCCTTTATGGAGGCAGTGGCCAAAGTAGCTCAGTTTAATGGCGAAACCATGGACATTGCTCCCTCTAGACAGGTTCCAGCTAAGAAACCTTCAGTTGAAGGAGACTTGATAGCCTTACACCAAGAAGCTGCGACTTTTTATCAAGCCATTTTACTGACATCTACGATGGGGAAAGAAGCTCTAGCTTATTTGGAATCGCGGGGATTAAGCCGCAAGGATATTGAATATTTTGGAATTGGATTAGCGCCTGCTAGAGGAGGGTTTCTTTATGACCGGGTGGTTCAAAAGTTTGATTTTCCGGAAGACCGCTACTTAGATTCTGGTCTCTTTCATATTGAGCAGAACCGCTTAGTTGATTCCTTCCATGACCGAATTATGTTTCCCTTGACCAATATTAAGGGACAAGTTATTGGTTTTTCAGGCCGCATTTTTGGAAACCAATCTGATCAACAGGCAAAGTACAAAAATAGCAGACGGACCAAGATTTTTAATAAGAGTTTTGAATTCTACCACTTGGATCAGGCTCTCCCTCATATTAAAAAAAGCAAAGAAGTTTACCTGATGGAAGGCTTTATGGATGTCATCGCTGCCTACCGTTCCGGTGTTCGAAATGTCATCGCAACCATGGGGACAGCCCTGACATCTGAACATGTCCAACGCTTACGGGCCTATAATCCTTCTGTGATTCTGGCCTACGATGGAGATAATGCTGGACAGGCAGCTATTGAGAAAGCAATTCAGGAATTAAAAGGCTTTCCAGTTGAAGTTGTACGCTTTTCTCAAGGTATGGATCCAGATGAATTTCTCCAAGCCCATTCTTCAGAAGAGTTACGAACCTGTCTTGAGGAAACGCGTATGGATGCCCTTGAGTTTCTGATGGACTATTACCGTCCGTCCAATCTTCAGGGAGTTCAGGCTCAATTGGCCTATGTAGAGCGATTGGTTCCTTATATTGCAGCTTTAACCTCGGATTTATTGAGGGAAGTTTATATCAGGAAACTGACCCAAGAGGCTTCTGCTTTTGACCAAGTGCAGGTGGAGCAGATGGTTGCCCAGGCTCGTGTGCAAGTAGCAGCCGGATCCGCAAATCAGGTTCGTATCGCTCCTGTAGAGGTGCAGGTCCGTCTCCCTCAGAGCAGGTTGGCCCAAACCGAGAGGCAACTGCTTCATCGCTTAATCCACCATAGCTCCTTGTTAAATGAATTTCGCTTTTTAGAAAATTTTCACTTTGTTGAAAAGAATCATGAACAGCTCTATCAGCTATTGTTAGAGAAAGGGCAACTAACCAGCCAAGATTTGGGGGAAGCAACAGAAGAGATTAATCGCCTGTGGTACCAAATTCTAGAAATGAATTTACCTCCTCAAATTGGGGATGAGGAAATTGAACAATTAATGCAAACCCAAGAATGGGAAAAGCATAAACAAAAAAATAAAGAAATTGCCAAAAATATTCAAGCATCTGTGCAAATAGGTCAACATGACCAAGCTGCGATGGATTTAAATGAACTGATTGCCCAAAAAAGAAAAATGGAGTAAGGAATGGCTAAAAAACAAAAAGAAGTAACAACATTAGATGTTCAAATTGCAGAGTTTATTCGGAATCATAAGCTTTCCGGAACCGCAACCGATGAGGAAATTAATAGCTCCCTAATTATTCCGTTTAGTTTAGATGCAGACGGGATTGATAATCTTTTACAACGTATTCAGGATGCGGGTATCGCCGTAACTGACAAAGATGGAAATCCAAGTCAACGCGTATTGGCAGCTGAGGAAGAGGAGAAGGATTTGTCAGATGAGGAATTGCTGGGAAGTAATTCTGCCAAAGTCAATGATCCTGTCCGTATGTATTTGAAAGAAATTGGGGTAGTACCTCTTCTGACCAATGAAGAAGAACAAGAACTGGCTATCTTAGTTGAGCAAGGAGACCTAGAAGCTAAACAACGCTTGGCTGAAGCCAATCTACGTCTGGTTGTCTCTATTGCCAAACGCTATGTCGGTCGTGGCATGCAGTTCCTGGATCTGATTCAGGAAGGAAATATGGGCTTGATGAAGGCCGTTGATAAGTTTGACCATACCAAAGGTTTCAAATTCTCAACGTATGCGACTTGGTGGATCCGTCAAGCTATCACACGGGCGATTGCTGACCAAGCACGGACCATTCGTATCCCAGTCCACATGGTTGAAACCATCAACAAATTGGTTCGGGAGCAACGGACCTTGCTTCAAGAATTGGGACAGGACCCAACTCCAGAACAAATTGCTGAACGGATGGATATGACCCCTGATAAGGTCCGTGAAATCTTGAAAATTGCTCAAGAACCTGTATCTCTTGAAACCCCAATTGGTGAAGAAGATGATAGTCACTTGGGAGATTTCATTGAGGATGAGGTCATTGAGAACCCAGTTGATTATACAACTCGAGTTGTTCTTCGTGAACAATTGGATGAAGTCTTAGACACACTGACTGACCGCGAAGAAAACGTGCTTCGCCTTCGTTTCGGTTTAGATGATGGAAAAATGCGGACGCTCGAAGATGTTGGAAAAGTTTTCAATGTGACGCGTGAACGGATTCGTCAGATTGAAGCAAAAGCCTTGCGTAAACTTCGTCAACCTAGTCGTTCGAAGCCTTTACGTGATTTCATTGAGGATTAGGGAGTAACTATGTCTTATACAGAAGTAGAAGTAGAAGCAATTAAAACCAAGATCCTCCATGCCTTGGAAGACGTCATGGATCCGGAATTAGGAATTGATATTGTTAATCTTGGTTTGGTTTATGAAATCCGTTTTGATGGGGAATCTGGCCATACAGAAATTGATATGACCCTCACGACCATGGGCTGCCCCTTAGCTGACTTGTTAACTTCACAAATTTATGATGCCCTCAAACCAGTGGAGGAAGTTAAGAAGGTGGATGTTAAACTTGTTTGGTATCCAGCCTGGACCGTCGAAAAAATGAGTCGCTACGCGCGAATTGCTTTGGGAATTAAATAAAAAAATAAGAAAGTCGGAGTTTTCCGGCTTTTTTTGTCGCTAGATGTTGGGGGGTGTGATGCTAGCTTGCAATTGGAACCTTGCTTTCTATGACTTAAAACACAATATATAGTACGTTGTTCAGATGTTTCACTAGATATTGATTTTTGTTTTATGGAGTGATACACTAGTTCCAGTCATAAAAAGTCTAGTGGTGAAAAGTCAAGTTCAAAGTTCTGAGCAGTTACTCTTTTTTTCAGAAAAAAGGGCGCACTGAAAAGAGCTAGCGAAAAATGATGTTTTTCAACCAATTTTCACTAGATTTTCAAGGAGTGTGCAGATCCTAATAGGTATCTTCCATAAGCCTCCTTGGTGGCGTATAGAGTTGGCGGTTGCGTAGTAGCACATCCACCAGACGCACAAATTTTCTAGCAGTTAAGACGAGAGCTCGTTTATGTTTGTTTTTTGGTACTTCTTGACACTTCTTCTGGTAATAGGCTTTGTATTCTTCGTCATAACGTCTGACAGAGTTGGCGGCTTCAACTAAGTAATAACGTAGATAACGATTGCCTCTTTTCACAAGAGATGTGTTTTGAGATTTTGTGTTTCCAGATTGCGATTCTTTCCAGTTAAGACCTGCATATTTAGCGACTTGAGGGTGATCGTTGAATCGTTCAATTTGCCCAATTTCTGCAATAATACCAGCAGCGTAGACTTTCCCAACACCGGGAATAGAGGTTAGACACTGGTATTCAGGAATTGTTTCGACCATATCCTCGATAGCTTTATCGATATCTTTGATGATTTTTTCAAGATTTCTGATTTCTCGAAC
>NZ_JADXDQ010000039.1:0-19245 GCF_015831295.1 Streptococcus sp. NLN64 | reverse complement strand
TATCAATCATTCGTCCAGGTCGGACGTTTGAAAGGCGACTGAAAAATCAATCAGTAGTAAGTTTCACCTATAGAGTATCATAATTTTTAAAAAAGGTCACAAAAACCTTTATTTGGCGTGCACAAAAGGACCACATTTGAAAGTCTGATGTAATTATGAGCTTTCAAATGTGGTCTTATTTTAAATTCTAGGTCTTAACTTAATGACATTGAAAATTTAGGAAGCTTTTTTCTTAGCCAAGATAGCGTTGAAGGAATTCACGTGTCCGTTCTTCTTTCGGATTGGTGAAGATGTCCTCTGGACGTCCTTCTTCGGCGATAACGCCTTTATCCATGAAGATGACGCGACTAGATACGTCGCGGGCAAATTCCATTTCGTGGGTTACCACAATCATGGTCAACCCTTCTTGTGCCAAATCTTGCATGATTTTGAGAACTTCGCCGACCATTTCAGGGTCGAGAGCTGAAGTCGGTTCATCAAAGAGGATGGCATCAGGATTCATGGAGAGAGCACGAGCAATAGCGACCCGTTGTTTTTGTCCACCAGAGAGTTGTTTTGGTTTTGCTAACCAATATTGCTCTCCCATGCCAACCTTGTTGAGGTTTTCTTTGGCGATTTTTTCTGCCTCCGAACGTTCACGCTTGAGAACAGTTGTTTGGGCTACAATGGCATTTTCCAAAACGTTTAAATTTTCGAAAAGGTTAAAGTTTTGGAAAACCATCCCGAGTTTTTCACGATAAGTTGTAAGATCGTGCTCATCGGCTAGAACATTTTTTCCATGGTAGAAAATTTCACCTGCACTTGGAGTTTCCAAGAGGTTGATGGAACGGAGGAAGGTGGATTTACCACTACCGGAACTTCCGATGATGGAAATGACCTCCCCTTTATGAACGGTTAAAGAAATGTCTTTTAACACTTCGTTTTGACCATAGGATTTTTTGAGATTTTTGATTTCAAGAATGGTTGTTTGCGTCATTTAATCACCTCCGTTTGCATTTGATTTGCTCCGGTAGTGTAAGTATCGGTATCCAAACGACGTTCTACATAACGCAAGATGCGGGTTACGGTAAAGGTAAGAACGAAGTAGATGATGGCGATTACGGTAAAGGTTTGGAAATACTGGTAGGTTTGAGTTGCAACGGTATTTCCGGCAAAGTAGAGCTCAACTACAGAGATTACGTTCAACACAGAGGTATCTTTGATGTTTACAACGAACTCATTCCCTGTCGCAGGAAGGATGTTGCGGACAACCTGTGGCAATACGACCTTACGCATGGTTTGGCCGTGGCTCATTCCCAAGGCAGTTGCAGCTTCAAATTGTCCTTTATCAACAGCGAAGATCCCACCCCGGACAATTTCACTCATGTAGGCACCAGTATTGATGGAAACGATAAAGATGGCTGCAAGTGTTCGGTCAATATTGATCCCAAAGGCTTGGGCTGTTCCGTAATAGATAACCATGGATTGTACAATCATCGGTGTACCACGGAAGATTTCAATGTAAGCACTGAGGAACCAACCAAAGAGTTTTTGGAAAAAGGCTGGAACTTTTGTCTTCGCTTGAGGGGCTGTCCGGTAGACTCCGATCAAGAGTCCAATACCAGTACCAACTACGGTACCAATAATGGAAATCAAGAGGGTAATTCCAGCTCCGCGTAAGAATTGAGAACCATTATTTTGAACAATGGTTAGCATTTGTTGGAAGAAGTTTGGTGTTTCTTCTTCAGTGTCGCTTTCAAGTGGTTGATGTTTAATCATTTCATCCATCAAAGCCACTTGTTGGTCTGTTGAAATTTCAGTGATAGCTGCATTGACTTCGTCTATGCGAGCATCGTCCTTGCGCATCCCTACAGCAGTCGTAACCTCTTCATCACTGGTTTTAAATCCAGGGTTTAGATTAACCATCTTAAAGATTGAGTTGGCATCTTCTGCTGTGAGGGCTTCTGGGCGCTCAGAGATGTAACCGTCAATAACACCAGCTTCCAAGGCTTGACGCATTTGTGCGAAGTCCCCCATAGCTGTTTCTTTGGATGCACCGTCGATTTGGTCGATTAAATCGTAGAGGTAAACTCCCTGTTGAGATGTGAGTTTTGCTCCTTTGAAATCAGCTAGTGATTTGGCATCGGCATAGTCGGAGTCTTTTCGAACAACAATAACTGGTTGGCTCCGGTAGTAGCTATCTGAGAAGGCAATCTCTTTGCGGCGTTCCTCAGTAGGGCTCATCCCTGCGACGATCAAGTCGATTTTTTTAGAGGTAAGGGCTGGAATCAAACCATTCCAAGTTGTTTTAACAACCAAAGGTTTCTTACCAAGTTTCTCTGCAATTTGTTTGGCGATTTGAACATCATAGCCGTTGGCGTATTGGTTTGTGCCTTCGATTTGTACGGCACCGTTACTGTCGTCGTCCTGTGTCCAGTTAAATGGAGCATAGGCTGCTTCCATCCCGACTCTTAAGTACTCATCTGCTTGGACTGGACTGACCCAGGTAAAAAGCAGTGCGAGTCCCGTGAGTAGGCTTACTACTAACTTTTTCATAGGAACCTCCTTCTAAATTATTTCATTATATAGGAAAAGAGTAGACAAATCAATATAATTTTTTAGTGAAAACGTTTTAAAGTATGGTATGGATGGTCTTTTTAGGGACTAACTTGTCTAGATCAGTCGGAATTTGTGGATTTTTCTGGTCTCTAAAAGAGGCTTGTGGTATAATCAAGTCTGTTATGGAGGACAAAAGGACATGATTGTCATTGAATTACTAAAAGCGATCATTTTTGGAATTGTAGAAGGGATTACGGAGTGGTTGCCAATTTCCAGTACGGGGCACCTGTTGCTTTTGCAGGAATGGCTCCAGTTTAAGAATGTTTCAGCTGACTTTATGGACATGTTTAATGTCGTCATTCAGCTAGGAGCGATTTTAGCAGTTGTCGTTATTTATTTTGGAAAGCTCAACCCTTTCAAACCGGGTAAATCCAAAGAAGAAGTGAGACAAACTTGGTCACTGTGGTCCAAAGTTTTAGTGGCTATTCTACCAGCAATGGTCATCGGGGTTCCTTTGGATTCATGGTTTGAGGCTCACTTTTACAATCCTGTTTCCATTGCTCTGATGTTGATCATCTATGGGGCAGCCTTTATTGTGATTGAGCGCCAAGACTTTGTGAAGCATCCAAGTATTACTCGCTTAGAAGATCTGCCTTATTCAACAGCCTTGAAGATTGGATTTTTCCAAGTCTTAGCACTTTTTCCTGGGACAAGTCGTTCCGGTGCGACCATTGTGGGTGGTTTGTTAAATGGCACCAGTCGGTCTGTGGTGACAGAATTCACTTTCTTTCTAGGGATTCCAGTGATGTTTGGAGCCAGTGCGGTCAAAGTGCTTAAGTTTATCCTGAATGGCAATACTTTAACAGGGGCTGAGGGTCTCTTGTTGGCAGTGGCCATGTTGACAGCCTTCGGAGTCAGTCTGTATGCCATCCGCTTTTTGACAGGTTACGTGAAGCAGAATGATTTCACTATTTTTGGGAAATACCGTATTGTTCTAGGTATTCTCTTGCTAATCTATGCAGGGGTACGTGCCTTTTTGGCTTAAATGCAAAAGAGTGGAGCGAGATTCCGCTCTTTTTTTGAAATCTTAAGGAAAATTCAGTATACTGGAGGATGAGGTATTTAAATGAAAATGAAACAATTAAATGATCGAACTTTAAAGATTTCGATCAGTATGAACGATTTGGAAGAAAGAGGAATGGAGTTGGCGGATTTTTTGGTTCCGCAAGAAAAAACGGAAGATTTCTTTTACACCATTCTAGACGAATTGGATTTACCGGAGAATTTTCTGGATTCGGGAATGCTAAGTTTTCGAGTGACTCCAAAACCAGATCGCTTGGATGTCTTTGTGACCAAGTCTGATGTGGACAAACCCATCAATTTTGAGGATTTCGACTTTGAGGACTTGCCTCAAATGGAGGATTTCCCGGACATGGATCCAGAGCAGTTTATCAAGGCCATGGAAGAGGCGCTAAAGAACTATAGTCAGGATCCACAGTCGGATGAGCTGCTGAGTGAATTGGACACCTTCCGGAAGCAGGTTGAAGCTGATCGAGAGGAAGAAGTGGACGGGGAGCAGGGGCAAGAAAGTGAAGAAAAAAAACCAGCAAATCATTTTTTGTATTATGTTCTGCAATTTTCAGATTTTGCGAAGGTTCGTGCCTATGTAGATTTGGTTGATTATGACTACGATGGTTCCGAGTTGTATAAATATAAGGGCCACTACTATCTGACTGTTTTAGTGAATACGAGCCAGATGCCTGGTAAGTATCCGGTTTATTTGATGGCTCGCATGCGGGAAATGGCGGAAGAGTCTCAGGTAACGAGACCTGTTCTTCAGGAACATGGGACAGTTTTACTTTACGGGAATGCGATTGAAGACTTACAAAGGATTTAGACATGGTACCCTTTGCCCTTTCTTTTATATTAGCTTTGATTGCGACCTTTTTAGGGAGCATCGTGTTGACCCCCTTAGTTCGGCTCTTATCCTTTCGGATTGGGGCGGTGGATTATCCAAATGCAAGGCGGATAAATACCAAGCCCATGCCGACCGCTGGTGGATTGGCAATTTTCCTGTCCTTTGGCTTGGTGAATCTCTTTATTATGCCAGGGATTGTCAAGGTGACAGCTTTTGGGCAGACTTATTTAGAGTATGTTTGGCCAGTTTTACTTGCGGGTGGAGTAGTTGTTCTGACGGGATTGTTGGATGATATTTTAGATTTGAAGCCTGCTCATAAGATGTTGGGGATTCTGACGGCTGCTGTTCTGATTTGGGCCTTGACGGATTTCCGTTTGGACAATTTTAAAATTCCTTTTGGGGGACCCATTTTACATTTTGGTCCGATTTTATCTTTTGTCCTAACATTGATTTGGATTGCAGCTATAACCAATGCGGTCAATCTCCTGGATGGTTTGGATGGCTTGGTAAGCGGCGTGTCCATTATTTCGCTAGGGACCATGGCCATTGTGTCTTATTTTTTCCTACCACAAGATAATCTCTTTTTGACCATGTTGATTTTACTCTTGGTTATGGCAATTGGGGGATTTTTTCCCTATAACTATCATCCGGCGATTATCTTTTTAGGGGATACAGGGGCTCTGTTCTTGGGATTTATGATCTCGGTTTTATCCCTACAAGGTTTGAAGAATGCGACAGCTGTCGCAGTTATTACGCCTATGATCATTTTAGGGGTTCCGATTACAGATACCTTGATGGCCATTATTCGCCGACGTCTGGCGGGGCGAAAGATTTCGGAAGCGGATCGCCACCACTTGCACCATCGTCTATTGAGTCTTGGTTTGACTCATCGAGGGACTGTGCTGGTGATTTATGGGATTACCTTTATCTTTTCTATGATTTCCCTTTTGCTCAATGTATCAAGCCGAATTGGGGGGATTTTGCTTCTATTGGCTTTGGCACTTGGAACCGAATTGTTTGTAGAATTATTAGGAATTTTAGGGCCTGATCGGGCGCCCTTATTGAATACCCTGCGGTTCATTGGAAATTCAGCTTATCGGGAGGAAGTGCGTCGGAGACGGCAAGAAAAGTAGATAAGAATAATTCTAAACACAAAAAAAGCCTCAGAGGCTTTTTTTTGTTATACTTAAACCGTATTACCTAGAAGGAAGGATCAAATCATGTCAGTATTGGAAATTAAAGATCTCCATGTATCCATTGAGGATAAGGAAATTTTAAAGGGAGTTAACTTAACCCTCAAGACGGGTGAAGTTGCGGCTATCATGGGACCAAACGGAACCGGAAAATCAACCTTGTCCGCTGCGATTATGGGGAACCCTAACTATGAAGTTACCCAAGGGGAAGTTCTGTTGGATGGGGTTAACATTTTGGAATTGGAAGTAGACGAACGGGCACGAATGGGGCTCTTCTTAGCGATGCAGTATCCTAGTGAAATCCCAGGCATCACCAATGCAGAGTTTATTCGTGCAGCCATGAACTCAGGCAAGGAGGAAGAGGACAAGATTTCTGTTCGTGATTTTATCACGAAATTGGATGAGAAAATGGCCCTTCTTAACATGAAAGAAGAAATGGCAGAGCGCTACCTTAACGAAGGATTCTCAGGTGGTGAGAAAAAACGCAATGAAATTTTACAACTCTTAATGTTGGAACCAACCTTTGCTCTTCTAGACGAAATTGACTCTGGTTTGGATATTGATGCCCTTAAGGTTGTTTCTAAAGGGGTTAATGCGATGCGGGGAGAAGGCTTTGGTGCCATGATTATTACTCACTACCAGCGTTTGCTGAACTACATTCAACCAGATGCCGTGCATGTCATGATGGACGGAAAAGTGGTTCTCTCTGGTGGTCCTGAGTTGGCAGCCCGCTTGGAAAAAGAAGGTTATGCGAAAATTGCAGAAGAACTCGGGTTTGCATACGAGGAAGAAGTATAAGCCTAGGCTGAGGAGGAAACGATGACGAAAGAAAGCATTTTGGCTTTTTCGCAAGCCCAGGCAGAGCCAGTATGGTTACAAGACTTGCGCTTGAAAGCTTTTGATAAAATCCAAGAACTGGACTTGCCCAGAATTGAGCGGGTCAAGTTTCATCGTTGGAATTTGGGAGATGGTCGGCTTGAGCTGAGTGAGGCTAGTGGGAATGTTCCTGCCTTTGCGGACCTCAGCAGTAATCCCAAGTTGGTGCAAGTAGGGACTCAAACAGTCTTAGAACAATTGTCTCCTGAATTGATGGAGCAAGGTGTTATTTTTACGGACTTGGCAACAGCCCTAGAAGAAATTCCAGAAGTTGTGGAAGAACATTTTATGTCTGCCCTATCCTACGATGCAGACAGACTTGCGGCTTATCACACAGCCTATTTTAACAGTGCAGCTATTTTGTATGTTCCAGATAATGTAGAGATTGCTCAACCCTTAGAAGGAATTTTTTACCAGGAAAGTGATTCAAGCGTTCCCTTCAATAAGCACATCTTAGTGATTGCAGGTCGCAATAGTAAGTTTTCTTACTTGGAACGCTTGGAAACCTTGGGTGAAGGTCAAGAAAAAGTTACAGCCAATATTACGGTTGAAGTGATTGCTCAGGCAGGGGCTCACGTTAAATTCTCTGCCATTGACCGCCTTGGTAAGAACCTGACCACCTACCTGACCCGTAGAGGCCGGATTGGCAATGATGCCACCATTGACTGGGCTCTCGGTGTGATGAACGAGGGAAATGTAGTGGCTGCTTTTGATGCCGACTTAATTGGACGCGGAAGCCATGCGGATATGAAAGTGGTCGCTCTCTCATCTGGCAAACAAGTTCAAGGAATTGACAGCCGGATAACCAACCATGGTGCCAACTCAGTTGGAAATATCTTCCAACACGGCGTTATCTTGGAAAAAGCAACCTTGACCTTTAATGGAATTGGTCACATTATTCGTGGTGCCAAAGGGGCAGATGCCCAACAAGAAAGCCGCGTTTTGATGTTGTCAGATCAGGCTCGGTCAGATGCAAACCCAATTCTGTTAATTGATGAGAATGAAGTAACAGCCGGCCACGCAGCTTCTATTGGTCAGGTAGACCCAGAGGACCTTTATTACCTTATGAGTCGAGGATTGGACCGAGCAACTGCGGAACGCTTAGTCGTTCGTGGCTTCTTGGGGGCCGTTATTGTAGAAATCCCTGTTAAAGAAGTTCGAGACGACATGATCCAAGTGATTGAAGATAAGTTAAGTAAAAGATAAACAAGAGGAGTAGCCATGCAGCCAATCGACGGTCGGCAGATTCAAAAAGACTTTCCCATTCTCGACCAGCAGGTCCATGATGAGGACCTCGTCTACTTGGATAGTGCAGCAACGAGCCAAAAGCCCTGTGCTGTAATCGAGGCCATGGATCGCTATTATCAGGAAATTAACGCGAACGTTCACCGTGGTGTTCATAGTTTAGGGGAGTCTGCGACCCAAGCCTATGAAGAAGCGCGACGAAAAGTCGCGTCCTTTATCGGAGCCGCTTCTGAAAGAGAAGTTATCTTTACTCGGGGAACAACGACAGGTCTCAACCATCTAGCTCGGATGTTAGAACCCCAATTGTTCCCTGGAGATGAGGTTCTGATTTCGATCATGGAACACCATTCCAATATTGTTCCTTGGCAACAGGTTTGTCAACGAACAGGAGCCAAATTGGTTTATGTCTATCTCAAAGATGGTCGTCTGGATTTGGATGATGTTAAGGCTAAATTGAATCCAGCCACACAGGTAGTTTCTTTGGCCCATGTCTCCAATGTGCTAGGGATTGAAAATCCGATTGCAGAGATTGCTGACTGGGTTCACGATGTGGGGGCTTACCTAGTGGTAGATGGAGCTCAGTCTGTGCCGCACCTTCCTGTTGATGTTCAGCAATTAGAGGTCGATTTTCTAGTCTTTTCCGGTCATAAGATGATGGGGCCAACCGGGATTGGGGTTCTTTATGGTAAAGAATCTCATTTGAAGGAGTTGGAACCGGTAGAATTTGGCGGCGAGATGATTGACTTTGTTTTTGAACAAGAGTCAACCTGGACGGATCTACCTTGGAAATTGGAGGCTGGAACACCTCCAATTGCGGAAGCGATTGGTTTGGGAGCTGCTGTTGATTATCTAAATGATTTAGGGATGGACCGACTTGCGGCTCAGGATAAGGATTTACTAGCCTATCTTTGGCGAGGCCTGCAGTCTGTTGAGGGGGTGGAAATCTATGGACCTCCTTCTTTGGAAGGGAGAACGGGTTTGATTTCCTTCAACCTTGAGGGGTTGCATCCGCATGATGTAGCGACTGCCTTGGATTATGAAGGGGTCGCTGTAAGAGCGGGGCATCATTGTGCCCAGCCTCTGCTGTCCTATTTAGGAGTTGGTGCTACGCTGCGGGCTAGTCTCTATGCATACAATACCAAGGAAGATTGCGATCGCCTTGTCCAGGCTTTGGAGAAAACAAAGGAGTTTTTTAATGGCACTTTCTAAATTGGACAGTCTCTATCGAACGCTAGTGGCAGAGCATTCCAGACATCCCCATCACCAGGGGACTTTGTCCGGAGTGGAGCCGATTCATTTGAACAACCCGACCTGTGGCGATGTGATTCAACTCTTTTTGCTCAAGGATGAGGAAGGTCGAATTCGAGATATTTCCTTTATCAATTCGGGTTGTAGCATTTCGACAGCCTCTGCCTCCATGATGACGGACCTTGTGATTGGAAAAAAAGAAGAAGAGGTTAGGGCGCTTGCCCAGGGTTTCTCTGATCTAGTACAAGGGCTAGAATTGTCCTCGACCGACCAGCTCGGTGACGCAGCCTTTTTGTCTGGGGTTGCACAGTTCCCGCAGCGGATTAAATGTGCCACTCTTGCATGGAATGCTTTGAAAAAAGCAATGGAAGTAAATGAAACGAAAGGAAAATAATGGCTGAAAATGAACGCGTAGAACCCAAGCCAATTGATTTGGGGGAATATAAATTTGGTTTTCATGACGATGTTGATCCCATTCTCTCGACTGGTAAAGGGTTGAGCGAGGATGTTATTCGTGAATTGTCAGCGGCAAAGAATGAACCTCAGTGGATGTTGGATTTTCGTCTTAAATCCTATGAGACGTTTAAGAAGATGGAATTGGAGACTTGGGGTGCTGATTTGACCCAGATTAACTTTGATGACATCATCTACTACCAAAAACCGTCAGATAAACCAGCTCGCTCTTGGGATGACGTTCCAGAAAAAATTAAAGAAACCTTTGAACGAATCGGGATTCCGGAAGCTGAACGCGCATATCTTGCGGGAGCTTCTGCCCAGTATGAATCAGAAGTGGTTTACCACAATATGAAGGAGGAGTTTGAAAAGCTAGGGATTGTCTTTACCGATACAGACTCTGCCTTGAAAGAATATCCAGACCTTTTCAAGCAATATTTTGCCAAACTTGTTCCACCAACAGACAATAAATTAGCTGCCTTGAATAGTGCAGTATGGTCAGGTGGAACCTTTATCTATGTGCCTAAAGGGGTTAAAGTGGATATTCCGCTCCAAACCTATTTCCGGATTAACAATGAAAACACAGGTCAGTTTGAGCGAACCTTGATTATTGTGGATGAGGGGGCCAGTGTGCACTATGTTGAAGGCTGTACAGCTCCAACCTATTCTAGCAATAGTCTGCACGCAGCCATCGTAGAAATCTTCTCGTTGGAAGGAGCCTACGTCCGTTACACGACGATTCAAAACTGGTCGGACAATGTCTACAACTTGGTAACCAAGCGAGCGAAAGCTCTGAAAAATGCGACCGTTGAATGGATTGATGGGAATATCGGGGCTAAAACGACCATGAAGTACCCATCTGTTTACCTTGATGGCGAAGGTGCGCGTGGAACCATGCTGTCTATCGCCTTTGCCAACCAAGGGCAAGTGCAGGATACTGGTGCTAAGATGATCCACAATGCCCCTCACACGAGCTCATCCATCGTTTCGAAGTCTATTGCGAAGAGTGGCGGCGAAGTAAACTATCGAGGTCAAGTGACCTTTGCCCGTAATTCTAAGAAATCCGTCAGTCATATTGAGTGTGATACCATTATCATGGATGACCAGTCTAAATCAGATACCATTCCATTTAATGAAATCCACAACTCACAAGTGGCTTTGGAACACGAAGCCAAGGTTTCTAAAATCTCAGAAGAGCAACTCTATTACCTCATGAGTCGTGGTTTGTCTGAACAAGAGGCAACAGAGATGATTGTCATGGGATTTGTAGAACCATTTACAAAAGAACTTCCAATGGAATACGCTGTCGAACTCAATCGTTTGATTAGCTATGAAATGGAAGGTAGTGTCGGATAAGTCAAAAAAACCAGCAATTGCTGGTTTTTTTGACTTATCCGACACTAATTTCAAAATCAGAATACACGCAGAAATTCCAAAGAATGACGAGGATAGCTGATGATGATAGTGCAATAGGTCTGGGAGACCTGTTGTATTTTATCAAGGAAGTGTGCAAGGCACGCAATCAATAAGTTCATCAAAGAGGTTTGACAAAGTCAGATTTTGAAATTCAATGAGTATTAGAGTTTTTCGTTTACGAAAAGGACAAAGTCGTTCCAGAGGACTTTGAAGAAGTTGCTTTTGGCAACATCTTCCTTGCTGACCATGGCGAATTTTGGTTCCTGTCCTTGGATATAACCTTTACCGATAAGTTCAGGATCTTTATAGGTCAAGTTGCCGATAAACTCTCCCTTTTGGATTGGGGCTTGATACCCGTTGGGGTCTGTCTCCCATTTGATATCTAGGTCCCCTGTGTAATCCCCACGTTGGATGAGGATGGCATCGGTTTTGGCAACAGCTGCGATAGGTGATTTTTTACCATCTTTAATAACAGCAGTTGAATCTTCATATTGTTCGCCTTCAGCGGCGAGTACATTGGCGAAAAAAGTGCGCGTGATGTAGTTTAGGAGTGAGATTGTCGCGTTGTAACGGGCATTTGGATCTTGGTCAGGGTTATCAACGCTAAGAGCGATACTGACTAGGCGCATTCCGCGCTCAGTGGTTGTGACAATGATGGAATCACCGTACTCAGCAGAAGTACCCGTTTTTAATCCATCCACGCCATTGCGGAAGCGGGGCATGTTGGGGATAAGCTGATTGGTGGCATAAATGGTATCTTTCCCGAATTTAGCTTGGTTTTTCTCGGTAATTTCGGTGATTTCAGGATGGTCTTTCAGAAGATGATAAACCATGACTCCAAGAGCATTGGCAGACATGAGATTCTCTTGGTTTTTACCACCATCCACAGTATTCAAGGCGCTTTCGTTTAAGCCGGATGAATTGTAGAGTTTGTAGTCACGGATCCCTAAGCTGTCTAGCTTGTCTTCCATCCGTTTGACAAAATCCTTTTCTTTCCCAGCAATTTCTTCGGCAAGGGCGATGGCTGCCGAATTGGCTGAGGAAAGCAACATGGCATGGAGTAATTCTTCAACCGTGTATTTTCGATCTTCCATAGGGACATTTGAGGTCGAAGAATCTACAGTTAGCTGGTAGGCGAAATCCTCGATTGGAACTTTTGTATCCATGTTGATTTCTCCGGCCTCAACTGCATCTAGGACTACATAGGTTGTCAGCAGTTTGGAGATGGAGGCAATACCGATTAATTCATCAGGATTTTTTTCGAATAAAATTTTTCCGGTGTTTTGTTCAAAAACCAGGGCACTTTTGGCGGTTGTTTTAAAGTCATCTGCAGCTGTAACAGTTATACTAGGAAGCAGGGATGACAGTAATATTATGGTGACCAGAATAAACTGGATAAGTCGTTTCATAGGATTCCTCTTTCAGATACTAATTACTCTATTTTATCATAGTTCTAAAAAGAGACCTAGAATTTTGAGAGGAAAAAAATACATAATAGTCAGAAAATTCATTTACTTTTTAAAAGGACTGTGGTAGAATAAGGACATTACATTGATGGAAAAGGAGTTCTGTAATGAAAAAGAGTAAATTATTCGCATTATTAGGAGTAAGCTTGCTATCAGTTGGCGTGCTTGCTGCTTGCTCAAGTTCGAGTGGGGGGAATTCTTCCACGTATTCTTATATTTATCAAACAGATCCAGATAATTTAAATTATTTGATCACTGGGAAGCAGGCTACATCGAGTATTACTTCAAATGTCATTGATGGGTTAATGGAGAATGATCCATACGGAAACTATGTACCATCCGTTGCAGAAGATTGGACAGTATCTCAAGATGGACTGACTTACACTTATAAACTTAGGGAGGGTGTTAAGTGGTACACCTCTGAGGGTGAAGAATATGCTGATGTAAAAGCACAAGATTTTGTGACTGGGTTGAAATATGCAGCAGAAAATGAAGCCGAGGCATTATATGTTGTTGAAGATTCAATCAAAGGTCTAAGAGACTATGTTGAAGGAAAAGAAAAAGATTTTAGCAAGGTTGGTATTAAAGCCGTAGACGATTATACCCTAGAATACACGTTGAACCGCCCTGAATCTTATTGGAATTCCAAAACAACCTATGGAATCCTTTATCCTGTTAATGAGGAATTCTTGACTTCACAGGGAGATAATTTTGCCAAAACTGGTGATCCAACAAGTCTTCTCTACAATGGACCTTTCCTTCTGAAATCAATGACAGCTAAGTCTGAGATTCAGATGGCTAAAAATGAAGGTTATTGGGATAAAGATAACGTACATTTTGACACAATAAAATTAACTTATAATGATGGATCAGACTTGGATATGACAATTTCAGGTTTTGATAAGAATATTTTTGTAAAAGCCGGTCTTAATCCAAATGCCCCATCTTATAAGAAAATGTCTGAAAAATACGAAGATAACATTGTTCAACCTCCACAAGATGCAACAACCTATCTTCTAGGTATGAATATCGACCGCCAATCTTATAAGTATACAGCCAAGGAGACGGATGCTCAGAAAGAATCGACAAAGAAAGCTCTTCTTAATAAAGACTTCCGTCAAGCTTTAACCTTTGCCTTTGACCGCTCAGCATACACGGCACAGTTAGTTGGTGAAGAGAGTGCGGATTCAATTCTTCGCAATCTATTTATTCCACCAGGATTCGTATCAGCAGATGGTAAAGAATTTGGAGACATGGTAAAAGAACAACTAGCTGATAAAGAGGAGTGGAAAGATGTGGATCTTTCTGATGCTCAAAACGGCTTGTATAATCCAGAAAAAGCTAAGGCTGAATTTGCCAAAGCGAAACAAGCTTTGGAAGCTGATGGTGTTACTTTCCCTATTCGTTTAGACCTACCAGTTGATCAAACGGCTACTACTTCAGTGAAAAGAGCACAATCGATTAAACAATCCTTAGAAGAAAATCTTGGCAAAGAAAACGTGGTTGTTGATCTACACCAGATGACTGCAGATGAGGTTAATAATATTACGTATTTTGCGGAAAATGCGTCACAAACAGATTGGGATATCTCTAATAAAGTTGGTTGGGGGCCAGATTTCCAAGATCCGTCTACTTATTTAGACATTATTCGTCCATCTGTTGGTGAATCAACTAAGACTTATCTTGGTTTTGATCCAGGTGCTGATGTCGAAAGTGCAAAAGCAGTTGGCTTGTATGAGTATGAGAATTTAGTCAACGAGGCGGCTAAAGAAACTCAAGATACAAAAGCTCGTTATGAGAAGTACGCAGCTGCACAAGCATGGCTGACGGATAGTGCATTGATTGTTCCAATTGAATCTAAGGGTGGAGGCACAAGTGTCACACGATTAAAACCGTTCACAGAGCCATTTGCGTGGTCAGGTAATAAGGGTGACTATGGTGTTATCTTTAAATACCTTGAACCAAATGATGGTAATGTAACGACTGAAGATTACAATAAAGCTCGTGAAGAGTGGAACAAAAAACGTGAAGAAGCTGCTAAGAAGGCAGATGAAGAAATGAAAAACCATGTGAAATAAAGATTACAAGGACTTTCTCCGAAGTGAGAAAGTTCTTTTGAGATAATAAGGAAAAAGCGATGAAAAAATACATCCTGATGCGTATTTTACGCTCGTTGGTTTCCATTTTTTTGGTAACCACCCTGATTTACACTATTGTTTATACATTAGTGCCTAGGAACCTCATTTTTAAACAGGATCCGCAGTACAATAAAATTGCGAAGACTCCGGACTCTAAAGCGGATTATGAACACACCGTTTTTGAAAGAATGGGTTATGAAGAGTATTACTCTAGCAAAGAACTTCAAGAAAAAGCATCGTCTCTTGATAAATCAGTGACCGTTGAAGGTACAGATGCAAATCGTAAGGTATACAAGGAATACTTGGATGGTTTAAGCGGAAACTGGGAACTAGAACAAATGCCTGAAAGTAAGCAATTTTATGCGGTTCGGCAGGTTCCTATTTATGAACGTGTGTTTGATTTTTATGCAAATCTGATTCAAATTGACCACCCTTGGAAAATTCAAGATGCAGAGAATCCAGATTTGGAACGCTACATTCGCATTGAAAATGATCCTGCAATCGGTTGGTCAGTAGTTGGATCCGGAACTCAGCACAAATATTTATTGTATTTTAATGGAGTTTTTCCATTTGTCCATCAAAACTTCTTGACTTTGAATCTTGGGAATTCTTATCCAACTTTTTCTGGCCAGTCAGTTTTAGAGGTGATTACCCAAGGACAGGGACAAACAGAATCGGCGGAAACTTCTTTCCCAACTGGTAAAAAGATGTCCTCAGTGAATATTTATAGTCGTTCTTATAAAAATCCAGCAAAGATGGATGAGCGTGACATTCGAAACTTTGGAGAGGGAGATAACTATAGTGCGACTAAGAGTAACTACACTGATCCATCCATGATTGTTAACTCTTCTATTATTGGTATTATTGGAGTCATTATTTCATACGGATTGGCGATTCCAATTGGTTCAGTATTAGCACGCTATAAAAATAGTACTTTGGATTCTGTTTCAACAGCAACTTTGACCTTTTTACTTGCACTTCCAACTATTGCCTTGGTGTATTTGGTTCGATTGTTAGGTTCTTTTATCGGTCTTCCAGACTCTTTCCCAACTTTAGGAGCAGGCGATTGGCGTTCTTATGTGCTTCCTGCAGTAATTCTTGGTCTCTTGAGTACTCCAAGTTTGACTATTTGGATTCGCCGGTACATGATTGATCAACAGTCTAGTGATTATGTACGTTTTGCTCGTGCGAAAGGTTTATCAGAGAAGGAAATTATGCAGAAGCATATTTTTAAGAATGCTATGGTTCCAATTGTCGCAGGTATCCCTTCAGCTATTATTCTAGTAATTATCGGTGCTACTTTAACGGAGTCTGTGTTTGCCTTTCCAGGAATGGGGAAAATGTTGATTGATTCTGTCCGTGCTGCCAACAATACAATGGTGGTTGGCTTAACTTTCATCTTTACAAGTCTTTCCATCTTGGCGAACTTACTTGGTGACTTGCTGATGACTGTCTTGGATCCACGAATTAAGCTATCTTCAAAAGGAGGTAAATAATGGCACAGTTAGATTCTTCAAAATTTGAATTTGTCAAACGTGATGATTTTGCCTCTGAATCAATAGATGCACCAGCATATTCTTATTGGAAGTCAGTTTTTAGAGAATTTCTGAAGCGTAGGATGACGCTTGTTATGTTAGTTGTTTTAGCTAGCATCGTTTTGATGAGTTTTATTTATCCTATTATTTCAGATTATGACCCTAATGATGTTTCTAATGTAAACAACTTTGCTTTACGCTATATTGCTCCTAATGCTGAGTATTGGTTTGGAACCGATGCTAATGGCCATTCTCTTTTTGACGCTGTCTGGTTTGGAGCACGAAATTCTATTTTGATTGCAGTTATTGCCACAGTAATTACGATGGTGATTGGAGTTTTTGTTGGTGGAATCTGGGGTGTGTCTAAGTCAGTAGACCGTGTTATGATTGAGGTATATAACATTATTTCTAATATTCCTCAATTGTTGATTGTTATTGTTTTGACCTACTCACTTGGTTCTGGCTTTTGGAATTTGATTTTTGCTATGACTGTAACGTCATGGGTTAGTGTAGCTTACACTATACGGGTACAAATTTTACGCTACCGTGATTTGGAATATAATTTAGCAAGTCGAACTCTTGGGACACCATCACGTAAGATAATTGTCCGTAACCTTTTACCACAGTTGGTATCGGTTATTGTAACTATGGCTGCAGCTCAGTTACCTTCCTACATTTCTTATGAGGCTTTCCTATCTTTCTTTGGAATCGGTTTGCCAGCAACAGTGCCAAGTTTAGGCCGGTTAATATCAACCTATTCTCAAAATGTTACTACTAATGCTTACCTCTTTTGGATTCCATTGACCGTGTTGATTTTAGTTTCATTGTCTTTCTACATTGTGGGACAGAATTTGGCGGATGCAAGTGATCCAAGAACTCATAGATAGGAGCGATTATGTCAGAAAAAAATATTATTTTAAATGCTCAGGATGTAGTCGTTGAGTTTAAGGTCCGTGATCGGATCTTGACCGCCATCCGGGGTGTATCTTTAGAGTTACTTGAAGGTGACGTTTTAGCATTAGTTGGTGAATCTGGAAGTGGTAAATCTGTTTTAACTAAAACATTTACAGGTATGCTGGAAGATAATGGTCGTCTTGCCCAAGGCTCTATTGAATATAGAGGGCAGGATTTGACCAAACTGAAAACAAATCAAGAATGGGCGGAAATTCGAGGCAAAAAGATTGCGACAATTTTTCAAGATCCGATGACTAGTCTTGATCCGATTAAAACGATCGGTAGTCAAATTACAGAAGTTATTATTAAGCATCAAAGGAAGGATGCAAAAGAAGCTAAGGAAATGGCGATTGACTACATGGATAAAGTTGGCATCCCGGATCCAGAAAGACGTTTTTCGGAGTATCCTTTCCAATACTCCGGAGGAATGCGTCAACGGATTGTGATTGCAATTGCCCTAGCATGTAAACCAGATATCCTCATCTGTGATGAGCCTACCACAGCTTTAGACGTAACCATACAGGCCCAAATCATAGATTTGTTAAAAGACTTAAAAAATGAATACGGATTTACGATTATCTTTATTACCCATGATTTAGGTGTGGTGGCAAGTATAGCTGATAAAGTAGCTGTCATGTATGCAGGAGAGATTATCGAATATGGAACCGTGGAAGAGATTTTCTACGATCCTAGACATCCTTACACATGGAGTTTGCTTTCTAGTCTACCCCAGTTAGCTGGTGAAGATGGAGAACTCTTCTCAATTCCAGGTACGCCGCCATCTCTTTACACTGAGATTAAAGGTGACTCGTTCGCACTTCGTTCTGACTATGCTATGGCAATTGATTTTGAAGAAAAAGCCCCGACATTTTACGTTTCTGAGACCCATTGGGCTAAAACCTGGCTTTTGCATGAAATGGCACCTCGTGTGGAAAAGCCAGAGGTTATTCAAAATTTGCATGAAAAGATTCGAGAAAAAATGACTTTTGCTGATTTTATGGAAGGAGATAGCTAATTGACTGATAAACTTATTGAAGTGAAAGATTTAGAGATTTCCTTTGGAGAAGGAAGCAAAAAATTTGTAGCTGTGCAAAATGCTAACTTTTTCATTAACAGAGGAGAAACTTTCTCACTAGTGGGAGAGTCAGGTAGTGGGAAAACAACGATAGGGCGTGCCATTATTGGTTTAAATGAGACAAGTGGTGGTGATATCTTCTTTGACGGTAAGCGAATTAATGGGAAAAAGACCAGTGAAGAAGAAAAAGAATTGATTCGTAAAATTCAAATGATTTTCCAAGACCCAGCTGCGAGTTTGAATGAGCGTGCAACCGTGGACTATATCATTTCGGAGGGGTTATACAATTTCAATTTATTTGAAAATGAAGAAGATAGGCAGCGTAAAGTTCGTGAAATGGTAGAGTCTGTAGGTCTTCTTGCAGAGCATTTGACTCGCTATCCACACGAATTTTCTGGTGGACAAAGACAGCGGATTGGTATTGCACGGGCTCTAGTAATGCAGCCAGATTTTGTAATCGCAGATGAACCAATATCAGCTCTAGATGTATCGGTTCGGGCACAGGTTCTTAATCTATTAAAGAAATTCCAGCGTGAACTAGGTCTAACCTATCTATTTATTGCCCACGATCTATCAGTTGTTCGATTCATTTCAGACCGAATTGCAGTTATTTATAAAGGTGTTATTGTTGAAGTAGCTGAAACTGAGGAACTATTTAGTTGCCCGCTTCATCCCTATACACAATCATTGCTATCTGCAGTTCCAATCCCAGATCCACTTCTAGAACGCAAGAAAGTTCTTAAAGTTTATGATCCCTCTATACATGATTATTCGGAAGATAAACCAAAAATGGAAGAAATCACTCCTGGTCACTTTGTATGGGGAAATGAGAAAGAACTGCAGAGCTATCGTAATCAAGTGAATTAAGAGCATTCAGTGGGGATGCTCTTTTTTATTAAAAAAATGAAACTTTCCCCTTGCCAAGACCATCATCATGTTGTATACTAATAAAGTCCTGAAGGGAGAGTTCCTTAAACGGGACGCAATCAGTAGAATAGTTCGGCTCAAACGAACGAAAACAAAAAAACTTCAAAAAAGTTAAACAAAAGTGTTGACAAGCCGTTGAAGTTTTGATAAACTGATTAAGTTGTCTCATGAGAGACATGACCTTTGAAAACTGAACAAGACGAATACCAATGTGTGGGTAGTAGGAATACTACCTGTCAATAATAAATTCGAAGCTAAATCAA
>NZ_JADXDQ010000038.1:0-19483 GCF_015831295.1 Streptococcus sp. NLN64 | reverse complement strand
GAAGTAAGATGAAGGCTGTTATCGCTTGTGCTCATAAGATACTAAGAATTGTCTACAAACTTTTGAAAACACATCAAACTTATGAAGCAGTCAAAGCATTAGGGATGCGGCAACATCCTTAAGACATTTTTAAATATGTTCACCTTAAGTATAACACAGATAGTGTTTTTTTGCGCTTTTTTACTGTGTTATTTTCAAATAAAAGACTATACTCATTAAATTTCAAAATCTGACGTTGTCAAGACTCTTCGGTGAACTTCAGTTCAACCATCATCGGTTTTCCTAGTCAGTTTTTTGAAATTTTTCGAGTATTCCGATTTTGAAGTTTGTCCAGTATGAAAAATATTAAAAAATTCTTTTTAAAAAAATGAGGTTTGTGTTTTTAAATCCTTACAGCCTCCTCGTAATATAAGTTTAGCGGATTATTAAAACCCGGTTTGAACATTAATTATTGAATGTTTCCCAGAACAATAGAGCTATGGAATGGACTCATGGTTGTTTCTTACACTCTTTGTTACTCAGTCTTCATTATTAAGTCTGTTACCCAGCCCTTCATTTTACCTCCAACCCACTTGTAAAAATAACAACAGTACAGACAGCAAAGGTCTAGGGAGTTGCAAAGAGTCTCTGCAAGCTTTTTTGATTTTCTGAGTGACTATCTGAAGTTTATAGAGGTATCCTAGGTCCCTATTCCTATCGTAAGATCCTCCTAGAACTTAGCTTGTGATTCTTTGAATGTTTCACCTTTGAAGCTAACGTTGAATTCTTTTTCAAGTAAGAGGCTGTATAGCGATATTTTTTGGCTAAATCAAATTGATTGGTTTGCATTTATGGGACATTATATGTGGGATTTTTAGTATAAATGAACAATATAGAGATGATTTGTGATAAAATAGTAAAGAATGTTATAGAGCATTCAATTTGAAATAATGAGGTGAAAACATGGTAACAATTGGATTGTTTGTTTTTGCCGTCATCATTGGTTTAGGAGCAGGAAGTGCCCTTGGTCTCAAAGCGACGGCCAAGAAGCAGGAGGAAGCTGCGTTGGCACTCTTAAATGCTGAACAAGAAGCGACAACTGTTCGTGGTCAGGCTGAGCGGGAAGCTAAATCCTTAATGAAGGAGGCGACGCGTGAGGTTAAGGCCCTTAAAAAGGAAGTTTTGCTAGAAGCAAAAGAAGAAGCTCGGAAGTACCGAGAAGATGTAGCAGCTGAATTCAAAACAGAACGTCAAGAGCTCAAGGAAACGGAAAATCGTTTGACTCTGAGAGCCGGTAGCTTAGATCGTAAAGATGAAAAGTTGGCTCGTAAGGAAGAGCTTTTGGATCAAAAAGAGCAGTCTCTTGGAGAACAGTCTAAACAAATTGATGCACGTCAGGAACGTGTCGCAGCCCTTGAAGATCAAGGGAGAGCAGAACTCGAACGTATTGCAAGTTTGACCCCAGATCAGGCCAAGACACAGATTTTAGAAGAGGTTGAGGTCAAACTCACTTCTGAGATTGCCAATCGGGTTCGGGAGGCAGAATGGGAAATCAAGGAGCGTTCCAATAAGGTCGCAAAAGACATCCTTTCACAGGCCATGCAACGCATGGCGGGAGAATTTGTTTCAGAACAAACGAACGCCATCGTTCACTTGCCTGACGACAATATGAAAGGTCGTATTATCGGTCGAGAAGGTCGTAATATTCGAACCTTTGAGAGTTTAACTGGGATTGACGTCCTCATTGATGACACTCCAGAAGTGGTTGTGTTGTCTGGATTTGACCCAATTCGTAGAGAAATCGCCCGGATGACCATGGAGGCTTTGATCAAGGATGGTCGGATTCACCCAGCTAGAATCGAGGAGTTGGTGGAGAAAAACCGACTTGAGATGGACCAACGTATTCGTGAATACGGGGAAAATGCAGCTTATGAAATTGGGGCACCCAATCTGCACCCGGATCTTATGAAAATGATGGGCCGCTTGCAATTCCGGACTTCTTACGGACAGAATGTTCTACGACATTCCATTGAAGTGGCCAAACTTTCGGGTATTATTGCCAGTGAGTTAGGTGAAAATCCAGTATTGGCTCGCCGGGCTGGATTCCTTCACGATTTAGGGAAAGCGATAGATCGTGAAGTAGAGGGAAGTCACGTTGAGATTGGAACGGAATTGGCTCGTAAGTATAAAGAACACCCTGTGGTCATTAATACCATCGCAAGCCATCATGGTGATGTCGAACCAACTTCTGTAATTGCAGTTATTGTCGCTGCTGCAGATGCTCTCAGTGCAGCCCGCCCAGGTGCACGCAGTGAATCCTTGGAAAATTATATCCAACGCTTACGTGATCTTGAGGATATCGCTACCGAATTTGAAGGTGTTCAATCCAGCTTCGCACTTCAAGCGGGACGGGAAATTCGCATTATGGTCAACCCAAGCAAACTAAAAGATGACCAGATGACCCTCTTGGCTCACAATATTCGTGAAAAAATTGAAAACAACTTAGATTATCCTGGAAACATCAAGGTCACTGTTATTCGCGAAACTCGAGCCATTGAATTTGCTAAATAATTGAGAAGTCCTTTCTTTGGTTCAAACCAAGAGGGGCTTTTCATTTAGATACAAGAAAATTGGTTGAAAATGGTAGTCATTTTTGATAGACTAGACTTTAAAGATATTGAAGGAGAACTCATGGCTGATCGCGGCTTATTAATAGTATTTTCAGGTCCCTCCGGTGTTGGGAAAGGGACTGTTAGACGAGAAATTTTCGAAAGTTCTGATAACCAATTTCAGTACTCAGTCTCCATGACCACCAGAGCTCAGCGTCCTGGAGAAGTCGATGGTGTGGATTATTTCTTTAGGACTCGCGAAGAGTTCGAAGAACTCATTCGCCAAGGTCAAATGTTGGAGTATGCTGAATACGTTGGCAATTATTATGGCACACCTTTGAACTATGTCAATGAAACCCTGGATAAAGGGATAGATGTTTTTTTGGAAATAGAAGTTCAAGGAGCGTTGCAAGTTAAGCAGAAGGTTCCAGATGCGGTCTTTATCTTTTTGACTCCGCCGGACTTAGATGAACTTCAGGGCCGGTTGGTTGGTCGTGGGACCGATTCTGCGGATGTCATTGCCCAACGTATCGAAAAGGCGAAAGAAGAGATTGCCTTGATGCGGGAATATGACTATGCCATCGTTAATGATGAAGTATCCCTTGCGGCAGAGCGTGTGAAGCGTGTCATCGAAGCGGAACATTTTCGCGTTGATCGCGTTATCGGCCATTACCAAGACATGGTGCGCAATACTGCGACCGTTCGTTAGTTTTTATAGAAAAATAGGTATTCCATTATGATGTTAAAACCCTCTATTGACACCTTGCTAGATCAAGTACCCTCCAAGTATTCCCTTGTTATTCTTGAAGCCAAGCGGGCTCACGAGTTAGAAGCGGGTGCGGAAGCGACTCAAGATTTCAAATCTGTGAAGTCAACGCTTCGTGCTTTGGAAGAAATCGAGGCTGGTACGGTGGTGATTCACCCTGATCCGGAAGCTAAGCGTGAATTGGTTCGCTTGAAGGCTGAGCTAGAGCGCAAGCGTCAGGAAGAAGAAGAGAAGAAAATTAAAGAACAAATTGCCAAAGAAAAAGAAGAAGGTGGAAAAATCTAAGCAAGGCAGCTTCTTAGACGTCCACAAAATGGAGGGAGTCAAAGGGGACACGTGTAAAAGAGGTCCCAGAGACTCCCTTTTTGAGCCTTTAAGGAGGTAAAGATGCTGGCAGAGATTATTGTAGATGTGCCGACGGGGCAAACCGATCGTCCCTTTACTTATAGAGTTCCAGATAAATGGCAGGAGGATATCCAAGTCGGGGTTCGTGTACATGTGCCTTTTGGCAATGGGAATCGCTTGATTCAGGGGGTGGTTATAGGCCTTAAGGGAGAGGAGAAAGAAGGGTTAGAACTCAAAGAGATCGTCGAAGTTCTGGATGAGATCCCCATTCTGAACCAGGAGCAGTTGTGGTTGGTGGAGCAACTACGTCACCAAGTATTTTCATTTAAAATCCAACTGCTCAAAATGATGATGCCCAGCCTGTTGCAATCTCAGTATGATAAATTGTACCTCCCCACTGATCGATTGGACCTGGCGGATGCCACTACCTTTTTTCCAAGCGGAGGAGGGCGGCGTGCTTCTAAGCTGAGCCCTGAGGAGTTAGTCCAGGTACAAAAATGGGTAGCCAAGGGACAAGTTGAAGTGAAATATCTTGCCGAGGATCAGGCGACTCTCAAGTATGAGAAGTGGTACCAGCCCAACCCTCAAGTCTTGTCAAAGCTTGAGATACGCAAACAAGCCGTTAAACGGCTAGAGGCGCGTGAGTTCCTTTTGCAACATCCAAATGAAGGTCGATTGACGGAACTGAATAAATTGTTCACCAGTCCAGTGACCAAGTACTTAACGGACGAAGGTGCTTTAGAAGTTTTTGAGAAAAGTGTCTCGCGGTCTGCCAGTTTTTTTGAAGGGGTTAAGCCCACTCAGGCCCCCAGGTTGAATGATCAACAAGCTCAGGCTAAAAAGAAAATTCTGGCTCATGTTGGGGAAGAAAAGACCCAACCCGTTTTGCTAGAAGGGATTACGGGAAGCGGGAAGACTGAGGTTTATCTGCAGGTTATTGAGGAGGTCTTAAAAGCCGGGAAAAATGCGATTGTCTTGGTACCAGAAATTTCTCTGACCCCCCAAATGACAAAGGGCTTTATTGGCCGCTTTGGTCAAGAGGTAGCCATTTTGCATTCGGGGCTTTCAGCTGGAGAAAAGTATGATGAGTGGTGGAAAATCGCCCATGGTCAGGCTCGCGTTGTGATTGGGGCTCGATCAGCAATCTTTGCTCCCTTAACCAATATTGGTATTATCATTATTGATGAGGAACATGAGTCGAGTTATAAGCAGGACACGAATCCACGCTATCATGCAAGAGATGTGGCATTGTTGCGGGCCCAGTATCATCAGGCTGCCTTGGTTTTGGGGTCGGCAACACCGAGTCTAGAATCGCGAGCAAGAGCCTGGCGTGGTGTCTATGATTTTGTTGAATTGACGCAGAGAGCCAACCCCAAAGCGTTGATTCCACAAGTCGAAGTCATAGATTTACGGGATTACCGGACCAGTAAGGAAGACCGCAATATTAGCCCCCCTCTTTTAGAAGCCTTGGAGGAAACTTTGGCGCGGGGAGAGCAAGCTGTCTTGATGCTGAATCGGCGTGGTTTTTCTAGTTTTATGATGTGTCGAGTTTGTGGTGAAGTTGATACCTGCCCTAATTGTGATATTTCCCTAACCTTACATATGTCTACCCGAACCATGAATTGTCACTACTGTGATTTTCGAAAAGGAATTCCCCAGACCTGTCCGAACTGCCAGAGTCGAGATATCCACTACTATGGAACCGGGACTGAAAGAGCGCAAGAGGAGCTGAATGAGCTTCTCCCTCAGGCTCGAGTTCTCCGTATGGATGTGGATACAACCCGAAAAAAAGGTAGCCACGAGAAACTATTGGGACAATTTGGTCGTGGGGAGGCAGATATCCTTTTAGGGACACAAATGATTGCCAAGGGCTTGGATTTTCCAAATGTGACTTTGGTGGGTGTGCTCAATGCGGATACGGGGATTCACCTTCCTGATTTCAGGGCTGCTGAGCGGACTTTCCAGCTCTTGACGCAGGTGGCAGGTCGGGCAGGTCGGGCCAATAAGCCTGGTCGGGTTTATTTGCAGACCTACAATCCAGAACACTATGCTATTGGCTTTGCTTCCCGACAGGATTACGAAGGCTTTTATCAAGAGGAAATGCGTATTCGTCGATTAGCAGGCTACCCTCCCTATTATTTCACAGTGGCTTTGCATTTTTCCCACAGGGAGGCACGGGTCGTCGAGGAGATTGCCTATCGCACTCTTGGTCTCATTCGGCAGTACTTGTCTGCTGAGGTAGTGGTTCTTGGACCTACTCCATCGACCATTAGTCGGACCCACAATCTATACCACTATCAAATATTGATTAAATACAGGAAAGAAGCTGGTTTAGAAACGGCGCTTAACCGCGTTTTGGATTTGAGCCAGACTAAAGAATTTCAACAGGTTCGACTGACGATTGACCACGAACCCCAGTAAGGAAAGAAGAGGATTGATTCATGAATATCATTTTTATGGGAACCCCTGCCTTTGCGGCCACGGTTTTGGAAGGTTTGTTAGCAGATGAACGGTTTCAGGTTGTTGCGGTTGTTACGCAGCCAGATCGGTTAGTTGGTCGCAAGAAACTGCTGCGGACGACTCCAGTTAAGGAAGTGGCTTTAGCTCATGACATACCTGTATTTCAGCCAGAAAAGCTATCCGGAAGTCCAGAAATGGAAGTTTTGATGCAGCTGGATGCGGATGGGATTGTCACAGCAGCTTTTGGCCAGTTTTTACCAACAAAGCTTTTAGCTGCCTTTGACTTTGCAGTGAACGTGCACGCTTCCCTTCTGCCCAAGTATCGGGGTGGAGCACCCATCCACTATGCTTTGATTAATGGGGATAAAGAAGCAGGCGTGACCTTGATGGAGATGGTCAAAGAGATGGACGCTGGAGATATGATTGCGCAGGCTTCGCTTGAAATTGAGAAAGAAGACAATGTGGGAACCCTCTTTGAAAAATTAGCTATTTTGGGTCGTGACCTTTTGTTGGAAAAATTAGAGACCTATGCTAAAGGAGAAATTCAACCAGAGCCCCAGGATCCTAATTTAGTAACCTTCGCTCCTAATATCAAACCGGAGGAAGAGCAGTTGGATTGGAGTAAGCCTGCGGTGGCCTTGGTTAATCAAGTCCGAGGCATGTATCCTTGGCCAGTAGCCCATACCTTCTGGCAGGGGGAACGCTTAAAAATTCAAGAAACTCAGCTCGTTGATGGGCATGGGCCTGCGGGGCAGGTCATTTTCCGCGATAAGAAATCCTTGCATGTGGGGACTGGAAGTGGTGCCGTAGCCATTCTTCGTCTGCAACCCTTTGGTAAGGCGGCTATGCCTATTCAGGATTTCCTTAATGGCGTTGGACGGGAAGTAAAGGTAGGAGATCGCTTTGAGTAAACAAATAACGGCAAGGGAGCTTGCCCTTGAAATTCTTGAAGCAGTTCTGGAACAAGGAGCCTACGCCAACCTAGCTTTGAACAAGGCATTGAACCAGAGTCACCTTTCTAACACAGATAAGGCCCTGGTGACTGAATTGGTTTATGGTACCTTGACTCGCAAAATTACTTTGGAGTGGTATTTATCCTCTTTTATCCCAGACCGTGATCAGTTAGATTCCCCAGTTTATCCCGTCTTGCTCCTGACCCTTTATCAAATGCTCTATTTGAAAAAAATTCCAAATCGGGCAGCCATCCACCAAGCAGTTGACTTGGTCAAAAAACGCCTGCACTCTGCAGCTGGCGGCTATGTTAATGCAGTTCTGCGTAAAATTCAGGACCAAGGTGTACCTGATCCAGCTAGCATCAAGCGCCTTAATAAGCGCCTATCGGTGACCTATTCGCTACCTGTCTGGTTGGTTCGCGATCTTATTACTGAATACGGACAGGAACGTGCTGAAGCTATTATGGCCAGTCTTCTCTGGCGAAATCGAGCTAGCATTCGGATTCAGAACTTGGCGGAAAAAGCAAGCTTGCGTGACCAATTGGATGCTAGGGACTCTGAGATTTCACCTTACGGTTTGGTCAAAGACCATGGTCCGTTCGCTGCCAGCCAGGCTTTTAAAGAAGGACTCGTGACTATTCAAGATGAGTCCAGCCAGCTGGTGGCTCCCACGTTGAACTTAGAAGGTTGGGAACGCGTTTTGGATGCCTGTAGTGCACCTGGTGGGAAAACCACCCATATAGCTTCTTATTTGGATAAGGGGCAGGTGGTAGCATTGGACTTATATGACCACAAGTTGGCTCTGATTGAGGAAACTGCTCAGCGCCTGGGTTTGACAGATCGAATTAAAACCCAACGCTTGGATGCGCGTGCTGTTCACAAGGTTTTTCCACCTAGGTACTTTGATAAGATTCTGGTCGATGCTCCTTGTTCAGGAATTGGACTCCTGCGTCGTAAACCCGACATTCGATATCGTAAAAATCAGGAGGACTTGGACCAACTCCAAGCGGTTCAGTTGGAGATATTGGATAGTGTTTGTCAAACCTTGCAAGAAGGTGGTATAATAACGTATAGTACTTGTACAATTTTTGCAAAAGAAAATCAAGAAGTGATCCAAAAGTTTTTAGAAGGACATCCTGACTTTGAACAGGTTCCGCTCATTCATCCTAAGACAGAGATGATGGTAGATGGCTGTCTTCTAATCACACCTGAGTTATTCGGGACGGATGGATTTTT
This sequence comes from Streptococcus sp. NLN64, assembly GCF_015831295.1. Lineage (NCBI taxonomy): Bacteria > Bacillati > Bacillota > Bacilli > Lactobacillales > Streptococcaceae > Streptococcus > Streptococcus sp. NLN64. The sequence continues at coordinate 11,135 of NZ_JADXDQ010000038.1, read as the reverse complement.
TATCAGCCAACTAAGAAAGAAATCCTGATTGAAGGAGGAAATAAGAAGACATGGAGATTGCATTGTTGACAGATGTGGGACAAAGACGTTCCAATAATCAAGATTTTGTCAATCAATTTCGTAACCACGCGGGTAATCCTCTGATTGTGTTAGCCGATGGAATGGGAGGTCACCGAGCTGGCAACATTGCTAGTGAGATGGCGGTGACTGACCTGGGAGCTGCTTGGGTCAATACCGATATCAATTCAATTGATACCATGCGTGCCTGGTTTGAAACCCAATTGGAAATCGAAAATCAAAAAATCCATGCCATGGGACAAGAAGAAGAATTTCGTGGAATGGGTACAACCTTGGATGCTGTTGCTATCATTGGCAACCAGGCTGTTTTTGCCCATGTCGGAGATTCAAGGGTGAGTATCTGGGATCAACAGGAATATATCCAGTTGACCAGTGATCATTCTTTGGTTAATGAGCTCTTGAAAGCGGGGCAAATTACAGAAGAAGAAGCTATGAATCACCCTCAAAAAAATATTATTACCCAGTCTATTGGACAACAAGATCCAGTTAAGCCAGATATTGGCTTAGCTGTGCTTCAGGAAGGGGATTACCTAATTATTAATAGTGATGGGCTTACCAATATGGTGACCAATCAGCAAATTAAGGAAATTCTGGCTAGCGAATTATCGCTTCATGAAAAAGCTGAAACCTTGGTTCAAATGGCCAATGATGCAGGTGGTCTGGATAACATCTCGGTTGCGCTTGTTCGTTATCAGCAGGAGGACCGGCTATGATCCAAATCGGTAAAATTTTTGCTGGTCGTTACAAAATCCTGGAGCAGATCGGACGTGGAGGAATGGCAGATGTCTACCTTGCTAAGGATTTGATTTTGGATGGGGAGGAAGTAGCTGTTAAGGTTCTACGGACAAACTATCAGACAGACCCGGTAGCAGTAGCTCGATTCCAACGTGAGGCTAGAGCTATGGCCGAATTGGACCACCCCAATATTGTTCGTATTACAGATCTTGGGGAAGAAGAAGGTCAGCAGTATCTGGCTATGGAATATGTGTCTGGCCTGGATTTAAAACGTTACTTAAAGGAAAAAGCTCCTCTTAGTAATGAAGAAGCGGTCCGTATCATGGGGGAAATTCTTCTGGCTATGCGTCTAGCCCACATGCGAGGGATTGTCCATCGTGATTTGAAGCCGCAAAATATTCTCTTGACCAAGGGTGGGACTGTTAAGGTCACAGACTTTGGAATAGCGGTAGCCTTTGCGGAAACCAGCTTGACGCAAACCAATTCAATGCTAGGAAGCGTGCATTACCTTTCGCCTGAACAAGCGCGGGGTTCCAAGGCAACTGTCCAATCGGATATTTATGCGATGGGAATTATTTTCTATGAAATGTTGACGGGGCATATTCCCTATGACGGGGATAGTGCAGTTACGATTGCCCTACAGCATTTTCAAAAACCCCTCCCTTCTATTCGGGAAGAGAATCCTCGGGTAGTGAATCCCGTGGAAAATGTTGTCATAAAGGCTACTGCTAAGAAACTGGAAGACCGATATAAGACGGTTGCGGATATGTACTTGGATCTTTCCACCAGTCTTTCTTACGAGCGCCGCAATGAGCCAATCCTACAATTTTCCGAAAAAGAATCAGAAGTTAAAACACTTCCCAAATCTACTCCCAGTCCAAAGGTGACTCCAGCACCGGCCCGTCCGGTAGAACTTCCTGCCAAAAAGGAAGAGGGAGACTCTAAAGCAGAAGAGCCAGCTACTCCAAAGAAAAAGCCAGTCAACAAGAAGAAATCTGGGGCTACCGCCAAAATGAAACACGGTCGTCGGCGTATTCGTATGCGTTACAAGGTGGTTTTTGGAGCCTTTGTATTGGTAGTCTTAGCAGTCTTATCCCTGATCTTTCTTAGTCCGGCATCTGCAGTCATTCCTCAAGTTGAAAATCTACCCTTAGCGGATGCAAGGAGCCAGATTGAGGCTGCAGGACTTGTCGTTGGGAATGTTTCCGAAGAAGCTTCGACAGAAATAGAACCAGGAAATGTCATTCGGACCAATCCGAAATCTGGTACCCAAAGACGTGAAGGTTCGACGGTTGATTTAATTGTGTCGGCTGAGGGAACCCGCTTTAAGATGGAAAATCTGGTGGGAAGGACTCTTAGTGAAGCTGAGCATATCCTACGGGAGGAACATCAGGTGCCTGACCGCTTGATTCAGATTGAAGAAGTAGATGATACCTATGAAGAAGCTGGGACTGTCCTGGCTCAGACTCCTGCGGAAGGAACAGAATTTGATCCGACCGGACGAACGAAGATTGTATTGCAAGTGGCTCGCCAAGCGACCACGATTGAGATGCCTGATTTCACGGGGATGACTTATAGGGATGCGCGGGATATTCTCATTAACTTGGGAGTTCCAGCTAACCGAATCACACGGCGCGTGACGAATGATGTGACAGCTGCCCAGTCCGATATCATTGTTCGGCAAAATCCCTTGGTGGGAAATATTATAGATGTTAAGTCTGCAAATATTGAATTGACGGTTGCAGCGGTTGTTCAAAATCAATCCAGTTATTCATCTAATAGTTCCAGTTTTGATTCATCACCAACAGATGATAGCTTGATCGATACGGATACCAGCACGGAAACCTCAACTTCTAGTCGAAGTGATACATCCTCACAATCCAACATAGAGGAATAATACAAAATGAAGAAGGCTTGGAAACTAGACCAGGCCTTTTTTGGTTCTCCGTGGGTTGTTACTGTTCAGGAGGCTTCCCATTTGATACAATAAGAAGGTACAAGGAGCTTGTGATGAGAAAAATTCATTTTTTTGTATTGATCGAGTTAATTCTAGTAACACTCGCTCTCTTAACGATGTTTACAGATGATTTGACAAGAGGGATACTCTTTTTAGTACTCTGTCTCTTGTTGTATCACTATTATCGGGTGGACAGCCAGTCCAATCTACTCCTGGTGGCCTTGAGTTTGTTTCTCTTTCTAGCCTTTAGTCTCAACCCCTTTGGGATGGCAGCTATTATTTTTGGCTTAATTTATGGATTTACAGCCAGTATTCCTTACCTTTATCGGGAACATAAGCCTACAGTAGTTACTCATCTACCACAGGCTGGAACAAAGCAGCGTAATACTTGGATTGGAGATTTCTCTTATTTTTTAGCAGAAGATCAGGATTTTGAGGATTTGAATCTCTTTCGCTTTAGTGGTAATGATACTCTCTATCTAGACCAAGTGGTCATTGGTCCTGAAGCTAATCTTATCCTGATTCGCAAGGTCGTCGGTCACACCAAGATCTATGTCCCAATAGACCTTGCCGTTGAGTTATCTGTGAACACTTTGTATGGAGATGTTCACTTCTTCGATGAATCCTACTATTTGCGCAATGAACAGTTACAGATTCATAGCGAGGATTTGTATCAGGCCAATCGCTCTGTCAAGTTGGTTATTTCCAGCCTCTTGGGGAACGTGGAGGTGATTCGCCGATGAGAAAGGGTGTTTATCTCTTTATTTTTGTGGCAACCTTTGGACTCCTCTTTTTTTTAACGACAAAATTTTTACAATTACTAGACTATAATTGGGTTGATCTCTGGTTAAGAGATTGGATTGGACTCCAGATTTTGGCAATGTTGCTAGCTTTGTCGGTAGGAACAGTCGGTTTGGCCTTTTTGGCTCAGATATGGCGTGCCCAAACCATGCGCAATCGCCTGCATCCAGCCCTAGAACAAATTCGTAAAGGCCAAACCTACACGAGTTTGGATGACCCTATCTTAGACGCTGATCTCCAGCTACTAGGAGAGTCTATTCAAAGTTTGCAGGAAAATCGTCAGGAGCAGGAGAACCAGGAGTTGGTTGAGAAGGCCCAGGTTATCACTGAAGAACGGCAACGAATTGCCCGTGATCTACATGATACGGTCAGCCAAGAGCTTTTTGCCGCAAGCATGATGGTCTCGGGTCTCCGGCAATCCAGTATCGATGCGGATGAAATGCGGGGACAGCTGCAAGGAGTGGAGGGTATCTTGAATACCGCCCAGAATGATTTACGGATCCTGTTACTTCACTTGCGTCCCAGGGAACTGGAGGGACGTGACCTAGTCACTGCTCTTAAAACGTTGCTTTCAGAAGTGGAGGAAAAGAGCTCAATTTCCACACGTCTAGAAGTTTCGGTTGGAAACTTGTCGTCTGAAATTGAAAACCATTGTTATCGGATTGTGCAAGAGTTTATCAGCAATACCTTGCGCCACGCTCAAGCAAAACATATTGAAGTCTATCTTAGACAGACACCGGGTCAGTTGCAGCTGAAAATGGTCGATGATGGGGTAGGGTTTCAAAAAAATCAAACCAAAGATTTCCATTATGGCTTGGCCAATATGGAAGAGAGGGTAGAAGATATGGCAGGTAGAATGACCCTCAGAACGGCTCCCTATCAGGGAGTCGCGATTGATATTCGCATACCAATTTTAAAGGGAGAACTCGATGAAAATTCTATTAGTGGATGATCATGAGATGGTCCGATTGGGCCTCAAAAGTTATCTTAACTTGCAGGTGGATACCTTGGTTATTGGTGAAGCCAATAATGGCAAGGAAGGCTTGGAATTGGCGCTGGAATTGCGACCAGATGTGATTGTCATGGACCTTTTGATGCCTGATGTCGATGGAATTCAAGCCACATTGAATATTTTGGAAGCTTGGCCGGAAGCTAAAATTTTAATTTTGACCTCTTATCTGGACAATGAAAAGATTTATCCTGTTTTAGAAGCTGGAGCCAAGGGGTATATTCTCAAGACTTCCTCGGCGGATGAAATCTTCAGTGCGATTCGGAAAGTTTCGCAAGGGGAGATGGCTATCCAGACTGAAGTTTCTCAAAAATTCGAACAACACCGCCTCAATCGTCCTTTGCACGAAGACTTAACCCCCCGGGAGCGGGATATCCTCGCCCTTTTGGCCAAAGGCTATGAAAATCAGCGGATTGCAGACGAACTTTTTATTTCATTAAAAACAGTTAAAACACATGTCTCAAATATCCTCTCAAAATTGGCAGTCAGTGATCGAACACAGGCAGTTATCTATGCCTTTCAACATCATTTGGTGCAATCAGATGAGGATTGGGGATAAGGAGTAAACATGAATACTAAAACAAAATATAAGGCAAAAAAAATAAAAATTGTTTTCTTTGATATTGACGATACCTTACGGGTGAAGGACACAGGCTTTATCCCAGCTTCGATTGAGCGTGTTTTTCGTGACTTAAAAAAAGCTGGAATTAAGGTGGGAATTGCGACTGGCCGTTCACCTCTTGGTGTTGTACCAGAATTGCGAGCTCTTAAACCTGATTATCTGGTAACGATAAACGGGGCTTATGTGGAAGATGCCAAGGGTGAGGTTGTTTTTAGCCAACCCATCCCAGAGGCACAGGTTCAAGCTTATAAAGATTGGGCTGCTAACCAAGAAGTGGCTTATGGGTTGGTTGGAAAAGATCAGGCTAGCCTCTCTAAACGTTCCCCACTCATAAATGAAGCCATTGACGTTGTCTATCCTGGACTTGAGATCGATCCGGACTTGGATCAAAAAGAAGCCATTTACCAAATGTGGACCTTCGAGGAAGGAGAACAGGATTTAGCCTTGCCAGAGGAATTAGCTAAAGATCTTCGTCTGGTTCGTTGGCACACTAATTCATGCGATGTTGTAATCAAGGATATGTCAAAAGCGGTTGGTGTCAAAAAAGTTCTGGAAAGTTTAAACCTCAAGCCGGAGAATCTTTTGGTCTTTGGTGATGGTCTAAATGATTTGGAGGTGTTTGATCTAGCTGGATTGGCAGTTGCCATGGGAGGAGCTCTTGATTCCGTTAAGGACAAGGCGGACTTTGTGACCAAGTTAGTGGAAGAGAATGGAATTGAACATGCTTTAGTGGAAATGGGGCTGATTCCTAAACTGTTAAACTTTCCACAATTGGATTTGGAGAAAGTCGAAGGACCTGTGGCTAGCATGGAGACCAACCAAGGGACTATGAAGATCAAACTTTTTCCTGATCGTGTACCTAAAACAGTTGCCAATTTCCTTGGTCTTGCCAAGGAAGGTTATTATGAAGGGGTAACGTTCCACCGCATCATTGAAGATTTTATGATTCAAGGCGGAGACCCTTCCGGAACTGGTATGGGTGGAGAATCCATTTATGGTGGTGAATTTGAAGATGAATTCCATGAAGAACTTTACAACCTCCGTGGTGCCTTATCTATGGCCAACGCTGGTCCCCATACCAATGGTAGTCAATTCTTCATTGTTCAGAACACAGGTGGAACCTACAATAAAAAAGAATTGGTTCGAGGGGGCTGGCCTGCACCGATTGCAGAATATTATGCAGAAACGGGTGGTACTCCTCATTTGGATCGTCGACATACAGTCTTTGGTCAGTTAATGGATCCCACTTCTTTTGAAGTTCTTGATAAGATTGCCCATGTTGAAGTAGACATGATGGATAAACCTTTAGAACCCGTGATCATTCTGAAAATTGAGGTGGAGGAATGAGAATTGGCGAAAAATACAAGGGTGTTGTTAGTGGTATTCAACCCTATGGAGCCTTTGTAGAGCTTGAGAATGGTACAACGGGTTTAATCCATATTTCCGAAATTCGGACTGGATTTATTGAGAATATCAGTGACATTTTGAAGGTAGGACAAAGTATTACTGTTCAAGTCGTAGATTATGACGAATACTCTGGTAAAGCTAGTTTATCTATGCGAACCTTGGAAGAGGAGAAACATCGCTTCCCTCGACGTCGACGTTTTACGAACGACCGCTATAAATCTGGTTTTCGTCCATTAGGAAAGAACCTTTCTAACTGGACCAAAGAAGCCTTGGATTATCTGAAAAATCATGAGGAATAGAAAAAGAACTTGCCTTCATTTCAAGGCAAGTTCTTTTTCTATTCCTGGTTCTCATATAGGGATTGGGGAATCTCAACTTCCCGCAAGCCGACTTCTTGGTAGTTTACTTTTCCTTGATAAAAATCAGTCAAAGTTGCTTGGACTGATTCCAGTCGTTCCTTATCTAGGTAGAGCAGAGTTTGAACCGTATCTGTGAACTGGGTATCGTATTCCTCCAATTCTTGATCCTTTAAGAAATTTCCATATTCTTGATACTGGGAGTAGGAGAGTTCCACCTGCAAGCCCATTTGCTCCTTACGTTGGACAATGCCTAATTCTTTTATCGCTAGAGCCACGCTAGAAGCGTAAGCCCTAATCAGCCCACCCGCCCCCAGTTTAATTCCGCCAAAGTAGCGAGTGACAACGACACAGACATTGGTAAGATTGTGATTTTCCAAAACTCCCAGCATAGGTACACCAGCTGTTCCGCTTGGTTCGCCATCATCACTGGAGCGTTTAATTTCGGATTTTTCTCCCACAATAAAGGCCGAGCAATTATGAGTCGCCTTGTAGTGTTCTTTTTTCACAGCTTGAATGAAGGCACGTGCCTCTTCTTCCGTCTCAACCCGCTTAGCCTGACAGAGGAAACGGGATTTTTTTATAGTTTGTTCGGCAGCGCCGTCTTGAGTAATTGTTCTAAATTCCATAATTCTATTGTAGTCAAAGTAAAAAAGAATGCAAGTTTTTTCGAATAAAGAAGTATGGAAGATGAAAAAAATTATTGGGGCAGACGTCTCCCTGCAAGGGAATGGCCAGAAAAACTGAAGTCTGTGGCTCTTACGATGCCAGGTATTGAAAAAATCAAGGGTCAATGGGTTTGCCAAAGGTGCCAAAGTCAGTTAAATGAAAAAAATCGTCTCCCGCAAGGGGCCCTCTATTGTCGTGAGTGTATCCAGATGGGGCGCGTGCGATCGGATGAACAGCTGTATTATCTGAAACAGCAGCCTTTTCCGACGACAGAGAGTTGTCGTTGGTTGGGCCAACTTAGCAGCGACCAGGAAAAGGTAGCTCGGATGCTGCGTGACTATAGTATGAAAGGGTGGTCTTGTCTGGTTCATGCTGTAACCGGTGCAGGGAAAACGGAAATGCTCTATCCTTTGCTGACTCATTACCTCAATCAAGGTGGAGTGGTGGGATTGGCAAGTCCTAGGATTGACGTTTGTCGGGAGCTCCATCATCGTTTACAAAGAGATTTTGAAGTGGCTTCTTGTTTTCTCTATGGTGAGGGAGAGCCCTATCGGAGAAGTCAACTCGTTGTGGCGACAGTTCAGCAGTTATTTCGCTTCTATCAAGCTTTTGACTTGCTGATTGTTGATGAAGTGGATGCTTTTCCTTTTGATGAAAACGACCAGTTGTATGCAGCTGTTGACCAAGCACGAAAGCCGAAGGCACCCTTACATTTTCTTACGGCCACGACAACGCCTAGGTTGGAAGAATGGATTCAAAGAGGAGACCTAAAACGCTTGGCCTTGGCTAAACGTTTTCACCAGAATCCCTTGGTTGTCCCTCAAGTACATTATTGGTCTGGTTATCAAGCTGGTGGTCGATTGCCTAGGAAGTTTCTCCATTCCTTTAAAGAACAACGTCGAAGTGACTTTCCGCTTTTGATATTTCTTCCTCTGATCCAATGGGGCAAAGCATTTTATCAAAAATTAAGTCAACTGCATCCCCATCTTCGAGCAGCCTTCGTCTCCTCTCAGACTCCCAATCGGAAAGAACTGGTCGAAGACTTTCGGACAGGGCGCGTGGAAGTTCTGATCACAACCACAATTTTAGAACGGGGGGTTACTTTTCCAAAGGTGGATGTGTTTGTTCTGGAAGCTGACCATCCTCTCTATACGAAAAGTAGCCTAGTGCAGATAGCAGGACGTGTTGGCCGTAGCCCAGAACGACCACTTGGCCTCGTATTTTTTTTCGCCCAAGAACAGACTCGCGCTATCAAGCAAGCTATTCAAGAAATCAAGCAGATGAATCAGGAGGCCGGATTTTGAACCGTTGTATCCTTTGTCAAAGCATCATTGTAAGTCCCCTATTATTCGCAGATTTATTTTTTATGGTAAAAAATGAAGAGTATCTATGCTCCACCTGCCGACTATCCTTTCGAAAAATAGATAAAAACTGCTGCCCGTCTTGTCAAAAGTCAGGTAGCTCAGAACTCTGTTCAGATTGTATGTTATGGCAAGAACGAGGACACCCGATCTGTCATACAGCCCTTTACCAATACGAGAAGAACATGGCCGACTATTTTGTTCGTTACAAGCTCTGGGGAGATTACCAGCTTCGTTTTGCTTTTTCAAAAGAAGTAAAAGAAAGCCTTAGAAAATGGAAGGGCTATACCGTGGTACCAATACCGGTATCAGACCACAGGTATCAAGAAAGGGGCTTCAATCAAGTTGAAGGATTTCTAGAAGCTGCAGGAATTACCTACTATCCACTATTGAAAAAGGCTGAGGTTGAGCATCAAATTGGAAAGGGGAGGAGAAAACGGTTAGAAATGGAGCAGGTATTTGAATTGAAGCAGTCTCTTAAGGTCTCTAAAGGAGTACTATTAGTGGATGATGTTTACACAACAGGAGCGACTCTGGCCCAGGCTAAGAAAATAATTTATGAAAACATAAGTCAAAATGTTTTCACATTTTCCATCGCAAGATGAGGAAAGGGCTTGCATTTTTGAAGTGAAAACGTTATACTATATATATAGAAAAGCTTCTAGCTTAGAAGGAAGGTATATATATGTTTAAATATAGTATCCGTGGCGAAAACATTGAAGTAACAGAAGCAATACGTAATTATGTTACTGCAAAACTTGAAAAGCTTTCCAAGTATTTTCAGGATGAACAAGAACTCGATGTACGGGTCAATTTAAAGGTATATCGTGAAAAAACTGCTAAGGTTGAGGTAACCATTCCACTTGGCTCCCTAACTCTTCGTGCAGAAGATATTTCCCAAGATTTATATGGCTCCGTTGACCTAGTGGTCGATAAAATTGATCGTCAAATCCGTAAAAACAAAACCAAGATTGAGAAAAAACATAGAGCCAAAGTTGCGACAGGTCAAATTTTCACCAATGAATTGATTGAGGCAGAAGAAAAAGATCCAGTCAAAATTGTTCGCTCTAAACAAATCGATCTTAAACCGATGAGTGTAGAAGAGGCTATTCTTCAAATGGACCTTCTTGGTCACGACTTCTTTATTTACAAAGATGCAGAAGATGACTCAACTAACGTTCTTTACAAACGTGAAGACGGTGGTTTTGGACTTCTCGAAGTTAAATAAACACCTTCATATCGAGGCTGGGAATTCACCCAGCCTTCATTTTTTTGAAAAAAATTACATTTCCCCCTTGCCAAGACCAACATCATGTTGTATACTAATAAAGTCCTGAAGGGAGAGTTCCTTAAGGGCACCTCTAAAAACTAAACTCTTAAAAATTCGAACATTGATTTATCAAGATTTCTACGACATGATTTGATGCAAAACCGGAGTTTTTCGAGGTGCCCTTAAACGGGAAGCAATCAGTAGAATAGTTCGGCTCAAACGAACGAAAATAAAAAAACTTCAAAAAAGTTAAACAAAAGTGTTGACAAGCAATTGAGGTTTTGATAAACTGATTAAGTTGTCTCGTGAGAGACATGACCTTTGAAAACTGAACAAGACGAATACCAATGTGTGGGTAGTAGGGATACTACCTGTCAATAATAAATTCGAAGCTAAATCAAAAGACTTCAAGGAAAACTGACGCAGGTAGAACTAAGGTTCACCAAGGAGGTTTAACAAAGAAGTCTGAAGATTTAACGCAGAACAAATCTGTCAGCGACAGAAAAAATGAGCAACAGCTCAAACTTTTGATGAGAGTTTGATCCTGGCTCAGGATGAACGCTGGCGGCGTGCCTAATACATGCAAGTAGAACGCTGAAGGAAGTGCTTGCACTTCTGGAAGAGTTGCGAACGGGTGAGTAACGCGTAGGTAACCTGCCTGGCAGCGGGGGATAACTATTGGAAACGATAGCTAATACCGCATAACAATGGATATTGCATGATATCTATTTGAAAGATGCAACTGCATCACTACCAGATGGACCTGCGTTGTATTAGCTAGTAGGTGAGGTAAAGGCTCACCTAGGCGACGATACATAGCCGACCTGAGAGGGTGAACGGCCACACTGGGACTGAGACACGGCCCAGACT
>NZ_JADXDQ010000037.1:0-19658 GCF_015831295.1 Streptococcus sp. NLN64 | reverse complement strand
CTTGAAAATCTAGTGAAAATTGGTTGAAAAACATCATTTTTCGCTAGCTCTTTTCAGTGCGCCCTTTTTTCTGAAAAAAAGAGTAACTGCTCAGAACTTTGAACTTGACTTTTCACCACTAGACTTTATACTCTATTCAGTTCAAAATCTGAATATTGTTAAGCCTCTTCTGTGAACCTATTGATTGCGTGCTTTGCACGCCTTATCGATAATCTTCAACAGGTCTCCCAGACCTGTTGAACAACCTTTATCATTAAGGTTTACAAGTTTTGCTTACATCATGTAGGCATAAATGTTAACTCAATTCCTGAATTATACTCTTTTAGTTTATCTTTTATTACTGTGTTAGCTCGTCTTGCCGTACTTCAGTACTGTCTACGACTCGCTGCCTTGTACTAAAAGTAAACTAAAAGACTATAAAATTCGAGTCAGATTTCAAACTGCTTTGAGTATTCTGGTTTTGAAGTTGATTGAATGTTGAAAAAAACAAGGTGGGACTTTGTCGCCCCACCTTGAAACATTACATGATACCTGCTACGTGAGCAAGGATTCCGACAACAAACAGTGCCAAGATGATTGTGATTGGAGAAACTTTCTTCTTAAGCAACCACATGCAGAGAAAGGTAAGGAGAAGTCCCATCAAACCAGGAATCAAGCTATCCAAGTTTTGTTGGAAGGTTGTTACCTTAGTTGGAGTTTGAGAAAGTCCTGCGCCAACTTGAGCGAAGGCTTCTTGGATACCTTCCCAACCTTCAGGAAGCTGATCCCAATGGATGTAAGCTTTCTCATCTAGTTGAACTTCGGAAACGTTGAAGGCAAACTTGATGGATACCCAACGTTGTACCAGAACGGCAAGGATAAACATACCAAGGATAGATGCTCCTTTAGTGATGTCTTGAAGGATACCACCAGACATGTTTTTAGTGATTTCAGATCCAGCACGGTAACCCAATTCTTGTGTATACCATTGGAAAGCCATACGAATTAGGTTCCAAAGTACAAAGAAGAGGATTGGTCCCATGATGTTACCTGAGAGGGCAAGAGAGGCTCCCAAGGCACCAAGGATTGGACGAACAGTGAACCAGAAGACTGGATCTCCGATACCGGCCAAAGGTCCCATCATACCAATTTTAACCCCTTGGATCGCAGCATCGTCAATCTCAGCACCACGCGCACGTTCTTCTTCCAAGGCCAAGGTTACCCCAAGGATTGGAGAAGCTACGTATGGGTGAGTGTTAAAGAATTCCATGTGACGCTCTAGAGCAGCAGAGCGATCTTCTTTTGAAGTATAAAGACGTTTGATGGCTGGAACCATAGAATAAGCCCAACCCAAGTTTTGCATCCGCTCATAGTTCCAAGAACCTTGTAAGAAAGTGGAGCGCAACCACACTTTCTGACGATCATTTTTACTTAATTGAATCTTTTCAGTCATGTTGTGAGTCCCCTTTCTTAATAGTCTTCAAGAATGTCCCCGATTGGGTCAGTTGAAGTAGCAGCACCACCGCCACCGTTTCCTGAACCACCTTGTTTTGATAAGTTCAAGTAGATGAAGGCAAGAGCAACCCCAATCGCACCAAGGGCAATCAAAGTCAAATCAGAAACAGCGGCAAGAGCAAAACCGATTGCGAAGAATGGCCATACTTCGCGAGTAGCCATCATGTTGATAACCATAGCATAACCTACGGCCACAACCATACCACCACCGATCGCCATACCGTCAGACAACCAAGCTGGCATTGCTTCAAGAGCAGACTGAACGGCTTCAGTTGGAATAGCAAGAAGAAGTGCTGCAGGAACCGCAATCCGAAGTCCTTGGAGAAGAAGGGCGATGTAGTGGTAACGTTCCATTTTAGCAATATCCCCTTCTTTAGCAGCTGCGTCAGCACCGTGGACCAAACCAACAGAAGCAGTACGCACCAACATAGTAAGGAAGAGACCCGCTACGGCAAGAGGAATCGCAACAGCCTGGGCAACAGCAATACCACGTGTAGAAGTGTCACCACCTAATACGAGGATAATAGCAGCTGCAACGGAAGCGAGGGCAGCATCGGGTGCAACCGCAGCACCAATGTTAGCCCAACCAAGAGCGATCATTTGCAGAGAACCACCAAGGATAATACCTGCTGTGAGGTTACCAGTTACAAGTCCGATCAAGGTACAAGCAACAAGTGGTTGATGGAATTGGAATTGGTCCAAGATACCTTCAAGTCCAGCTAAGAAGGCAACAAGGACAACCAAAATTGCAGAAATCAATGACATGTTATATGTCCTTTCTATTGTTATTGAACGTTGGCCTTAGAGATGAGGTCAAACAAATCTTTTTTAGAGTCATTCGGAACCTTGCGGACGTCGAATTCAACGCCAAGGTCACGCAATTTTTCAAAGGTTGCAACGTCTTCCTTATCCATTGAAAGAACGTTGTTCACCATTGTCTTACCGGTTGAGTGAGCCATCGACCCAACATTCAAGGTCTTGATTGGTACACCACCCTCGATGGCACGTAGGGCATCTTGTGGAGTCTCAAATAAGATAAGTGCGTGGGTATCTCCGAAACGAGGATCTTTAGAAACATCAATCAATTTTTGAATTGGGACAACATTGGCTTTGACATTACCAGGTGCCGCTTGTTTGATCAATTCTTTCCGAAGCTCATCTTGGGAAACAGAATCAGATGCAACGATGATACGGTCTGCTTTTGAGTCTGGTGTCCATCCAGTCGCAACCTGTCCGTGTAGCAAGCGTGTATCAATCCGAGCTAAGTTGATTTTCAATTTCCCGTCGCCGATCACAGTTCCTTCTGGGATCGCTGCTTGAGCAACTGGTCCCTCTGCAGCAGGTGCAGCTTCATCAGCAGGATTAAGCTCTTCTGGTAAAGCTTTAATACCATCTTTCGCTTCCTTGATGATATTAGCAGCAACGGCCTCAACACCTGCAGATGCATCCATCATCCGTTCTGTATAGGCCTGGATTAACATTGGCAAGTTCAAACCAGTGATGATGGCAAACTTGCGCTCAGGGTTTTCACCCATGACGCGGCTAGCTTGGTTGAAGGGGGATCCACTCCAAAGGTCAGCTAGGACAAGGACTTCATCCTCTGCGTCAAACGCGGCCACAGCGTCATTAAACTTGGCATACAAGTCGTCTGGCCCTTCACTTGGCATAAAGGTCACAACCTGGACTTTCTCCTGATCTCCAAAGATCATGGATCCAGATTGGTGAATGCCGGCAGCGAATTCACCGTGGCTGGCAATAATGATTCCAATACTCATTATTGGTCTCCTCCTAAAAAATATTTGCGACTTAAATCCTTAAGAAATCTTTAAGCCATCTTATTGTAAAGCGATTTCAAGAAAATGTCAAGCTCTTTCAAAAAAATCATAGACATCCAAAAAAACCACAACAAAAAGGTAGAGCACCCTGCTCTACCTTCGGTTAAGTGATACTCAATGAAAATCAAAAATTAAACTAGGAAGTGAGCCGCAGGCAGCTCAAAATCTCTGGGAGACGTTTTGAGTTTACTGATAAAACTTTCGGAGAAAGTTTCAAATAAGTACGGCAAAGTTGACAAAAACTTCGTTTTTTCAACTAGAATCTCTGACAGTCTACCAGTCTACCAGACTGTCAGACCTGACAACGTTTAAATTTGATTTTCAAAGAGTATGATTAAGCGTTTTTGAAGTCTAACACCATACGGCCTTGAATGGTACCTGCTTCCATCTCGTCAAAGACAGCAGGAGCTTCGTCGACAGGGCGAAGTTGAACAACTGGTACTACCAAACCTTCAGCTCCAAACTGGAAGGCTTCTTCTAAGTCTTTCCGAGTTCCAACCAAGGAACCAACAACTTTAATACCGTCCAAGACAAGTTTAACAATGCTGAGGTCCATGTATTCAGATGGGAGTCCAACGGCAACGATGCTTCCAGCAGGTCTTACGGAATCAACGGCTTGGTTAAAGGCTACCTTGGAAACCGCAGTAACGACAGCAGCATGAGCTCCAATGCCTGTGATTTCCATGATTTTAGCAGCCATATCTTCGATTTCAAGCCCATTTAGACTAACATCCGCACCTGATTCAAGAGCTAAGTCTAATTTGTCTTGGTTGATATCAACTGCGATAACATGGGCGTTGAAAACTTTTTTGGCATATTGAATGGCAAGATTCCCAAGACCACCGGCACCGTAGACAACCACCCATTGACCAGGCTGAATATCGGCTTCTTTAATCGCTTTATAAGTTGTTACACCCGCACAAGTGATAGAAGATGCTTGGGCGGGGTTAAGGTTGTCAGGGACTTTCACAGCATAGTCTGCTGTAACAATACATTGTTGGGCCATACCGCCATCTACAGAGTAACCAGCATTTTTGACATCACGACAAAGGGTTTCACGTCCAGTCGTACAGTATTCACAAGTTCCACAACCTTGGAAGAACCAGGCAACGCTGACGCGATCGCCAACTTTGAGACTAGTAACATCTGGTGCGACTTCTTTAACAATCCCAATTCCTTCATGACCTAGAACACGTCCAGGAACTTTTCCAAAATCTCCATGAGCTACGTGCAGGTCTGTGTGACAGACGCCGCAGTATTCTATTTCAACAAGGGCTTCACCGGTTTCGATAGGACGAAACTCTTTTTCCACAACTTCAACACCCGTACCTTCTGAATTAACAACAACTGCTTTCATAAAAGCCTCCTTATTCTTAGGGAGAATTCCCGTTTTCATATGTTTAGTATATCACAATGGTTTTATAGGTGCAAGCGTTTACATGCATTCTGATATAGTTTTTTAGTTTGCTTTTAGTACAAGGCAGCGAGTCGCAGACAGTACTGAAGTACGGCAAGACGAGCTAACACAGTAATAAAAGATAAACTAAAAGAGTGTAAAAAAAGAAAGCAGCTCAAGGATTGAATCCAATCCTTGAGCTGCTTTACGAAGGAAGTATTCGATTTTATAGGAAGAGTTGTCCTAACTGTTGAGCGACTCCGTCTTCTTGGTTAGTCCATTGGATTTGTTGGTCGGCATAGTCTATTAGTTTGGTGTTGGCATTTTGCATAGCATAACCAGTTCCAGCAAAAGCCAACATTTCCTTGTCATTGAGTTGATCACCGAAAGCAATCAACTCAGCTGGTTGTTTTTGGTAAAGGTCTAAGAGGTACTTAAGGGCTCTGGCCTTATGCACCCCTTTAGGGGTGCACTCGAGGATATTGTAGGGGCCACCCCAGGAACTGACGGTCATTTCCCCCTGATAATAGTTCATCAATTCTTGGGCCAGGCCATCGCTGTCTTTAAAGCGGGTTTGAAAAAGGATGGCATTGGGGTTCTTGGTGATTTTTTGTGGAATCAGCTGGTGTTGTGCTGTGATTTTGTCCACCCCTAGTAATTGTGGATCCAGGCTGCTGACATCTTGTTGGTGGACAAAGAATTTCTTACGGTACTCACTAACAATGAAGTCAGCCTGGACTTCCTCTTGACGGTCGACCAAGTCGACCAAGTAGGACTTGTCGATGGTATATTCTTTTTCATGAACCCATTTTTTCCCGGGAAGTGTCGTCAAAGCTCCATTAAAGGTGATAAGGGGTGTCTCTAGTTCCAATTGTTGGTAGTAGGGGAGGGCTGATCGGTAAGGACGACCGGTCGTAATGATGATTTTGTGCCCTTGGTCCTGAATCTTTTTGAGAACGTCCTGACTTTTAGAGGAAATTTGTTGTTGATCATTTAAGAGGGTCCCGTCGAGATCGAGGGCAATAATTTTACTTGTATCCATACATGCTCCAGTTTTGTGCTTTTACCCAGTATAGCAAATTTTAGGATTTTCATGGTAAACTGAGAAGACGAAATTGGGAGGCGCTATGTATAAACGTATTTTTATCATGTATCATCTAGCCTTTATAGGCATTTTCGGGGTCCTCACGCTCCTACAGCAAGAAGGCCCCAACCTAACCTGGAATATGTTTTTGGCCTTGACAGCCCTAGACTTTGCCCTGTTTTCAAAAGTGACCCAAAACCGCCTGTTGCGATGGGCCTCTGCCCTGCTTTGGCTTCTATTTTTCCCAAACACCTTTTACATGGTGACGGATTTGGTGCATATGCATTGGGTGGGAGATGTTCTCTACAATCGAGCCAACCAGAAGCTCTTTTTTGCCTTTGTCTTCGCCATTTTCTTTGGCGTTCTAACGGGCATCGAAAGTTGGCGCTTAATTCGTTCCCACTGGAAACTCAAGCCCTGGCAGGAGGGAGTTGCGACCTTTGGTTTGGCAGGACTCTCTAGTATCGCCATTACCATGGGGCGGTATCCTCGCTTAAATTCGTGGGACGTCTTTACGCGCCCGCAGTTGGTAGTCCAGACATTTTTGGATGTCTTTAGTTGGGAGCACAGTGTTTTTGTACTTGGATTTACCACCTTGCAATTCATGTGCCTTTTTTTACTCGCAGATGATTGGGTTCGCGGTAGGAAGTAAGAGGGGAATTTGCTATAATGGAAACTATGATGAAAATTCAAAATGAAGAAACCCTGATCAACTGGGGCGAAAAATTAGGTGCCCTACTGGAGAAGGGAGACGTTCTGGTCTTGTCAGGAGATCTTGGGGCAGGAAAAACGACTTTTACCAAAGGGATTGCGCGGGGCTTGGGGATTGATCAAATGATCAAGAGTCCTACCTACACGATTGTTCGTGAATATGAGGGGCGCTTGCCTCTTTACCACCTGGATGTTTATCGGATAGATGGAGATCCAGATTCGATTGACCTCGATGCCTTTCTTTTCGGGGAAGGGGTGGCTGTCATTGAGTGGGGTGAACTTTTGGAGCAGGCTTTACCGGAGGATTATCTCCAGTTGACCTTGTCTCATGCGGACCAGGGGCGTAACTTGGATTCCTATGCGGTTGGCTCGCGTAGCCAAGAGTTGTTAGAGGAGTGGATCCATGACCTCGCATGAGTTGACGATTGAGGAGGCTCAGGACTCAGACGCCGGTGAGTTACTAGAATTTTTCAAGCAGGTGGCGCGTGAGAGTGATTTGACCAGTTTGGAACCTGGGGGCTTAGGTTTGTCGCAAGATCAGTTGGCTGACTATTTGGAATCAAGTGCCAATCATCCATCACGTCTCTTCTTGTTAGCCCGTTTGGACCAAGAAGTGATTGGTCTCTTACATTTGTCCACAGATGCCAATCCGCGCATGAGTCATGTGGGAGAGGTGTTTGTGGCTGTTGGGCAGGCTTATTGGGGTCATGGGGTCGGGAGCATGCTCTTTGAACTGGTCTTTGACTGGTTGGCAGAAACCCCATCCCTTCGGCGTTTAACCTTAAATGTCCAAGAAAGAAATCAGGCTGCGCGTGCGCTTTATGAGAAATTCGGTTTTTCATATGAGGGGCGGCAGGAGGAAGCAATCCGGCTAGAGGACGGATCTTATGAAACGGTCCTTCTCATGGGCCTCTTGATAGATAGGGAAAATCATGTTTAAGAAGAATATTAAATTGTTTTTATCGTTACTCTTAGTTACCTTGGTGGGGATAGGAACCTATGCGGGAACCATTTACTTCCAATCAACGGGCCAGTTAGCGAAAACCTTTCAGAATTTTGGACGGCAATCCGATGTTATTGAGAATGCAGAACCCATGACCATGCTCTTAATGGGGGTAGATACGGGAAGTGGTTCTCGGTCAGATCCTTGGGAAGGAAATAGTGATACCATGCTTTTGGTGACGGTTAATCCAGATACCAATCAAACAACGATGATGAGTTTAGAGCGGGATATCTTGACCAAGATTTCGCAAAAAGGCGAGGTGATGGAGGCCAAACTGAATGCGGCCTACGCTATGGGCGGTGCCGAATTGGCAATCCCGACCATTGAGTCCCTGATGAATATTACCATCGACCACTATGTTATGATCAATATGCAAGGTTTGGTGGAGCTGGTGGACGCAGTTGGTGGGATTGAAGTGAACAACACCTTTGACTTCCCAATCTCCATTGAGGAGCAAGAACCTGAATATACCGCTACCGTCAAACCAGGGAAACAACACATCAATGGAGATCAAGCGCTGGTTTATGCCCGGATGCGGTACCAAGATCCTGAGGGTGACTATGGCCGTCAAAAACGCCAACGGGAAGTGATTCAAAAAGTTGTGCAAAAAGTGCTCAGCCTTAATAGTGTCAGTCACTATAAAGAAATCCTCGGTGCCGTCAGCAACAATATGCAGACCAGCATTGACCTTTCTTCTAACAGTATTCCAAAACTTTTGGTCTACCAGGATGCCTTTCGGAATATGAAGCAGGAACAACTCCGAGGAGAAGATGCAACCCTTGCAGATGGCGGAAGCTATCAGATTGTGGAATCAGACCACATCTTAGAAATGCAAAATAAATTACGGACTTCTCTTGGCTTAGAAACCCTCGATAAACTGAAAACCAATGCGGTTACCCTCGATGAATTAAATGGTGGAGGAATCACACCTGAATACGTCGAGCCCCAACCAGTTGTTGAATAATCAAAAAAGTAGCTCAGCAATTAGCGAGCTACTTTTTTGGTACTTGTTTTGGATATTGGCTGGCAAAGTCCACTTTTAATTGGACAAATTGTTGGAGGTCCTTGAGAAGCTGGAGTAAGACAGCACGGGTTTCAAATTCTTCCCTGGATTGTGGTAGAGGGCGTTTGCGGAAGGTTTCCAGATAGTTTTCAATCTGATCAAGCAAGTCCTGTGCTGGGTTCAGTTGACTGAGTTGATCTGCGACGTCTTGGAAGAGGTCCGCTAGAATTTGGCTTTCTTGGACAGAGAGTTGGCAACTGTTGATATTGCGTGCCATATCTTGCAGGATATAATTTTGAGCCTGCCGCATTTCAAAGTAGGCCACGTGGTAGTAGTTTTTGTTAAGGATTTGGTCTGATTGATCTAGATAGGCGATTTCCAGCGCTTGGTGGAGTTCATCATCCAGGGTACGGACCAGTTTGGCGTCGTTCCTCCCATCCCCGCTTCTAAGAAAATAGACAAAGCGGTTGAGGATACTGCGGAGCAGTTCCTCCACCTGATCATGGTAGTGATCCAACTCCTGTTGGCGATCGGGTATGTAGAGAATAACGAGGAGGGCTGAAAGGCTCCCGATTAAGAATATGAGGATTTCATTGGCTAAAAGAGAAGGGGCAATGCTCTGTTCTAGAAGTAAATGGGTGACTAAAACGGTACTAGGAGTGATTCCGATTTCGAGGCGAAAGCGATATGCCAGTGGGATGTAGAGCAATAAGAATGGAGCGAGAGACCAAATATGGAATCCGAGAAAAGAAAAAACCAGGCCCCCAAGGATGAGTGCTAGGAGGGACGATAGAAAACGTTGATAGGCTAGTTTGAAAGTGGTCCTACGAGTTTCTGATACACTGAGGATGGCAATGATACCAGCTGTAATGGCATAATTAGCTCCGAGAAAACTGGCTAGAAAAGCGGCCAGGCAGGTGGCTAGGGTAAGTTTTAAAGTGCGTTGAAAAAGGGGCATGATAACCTTTCTGGGAACGAGAGAAACCCCTGTGACAGTTCTCGTGAAGAATGACCAAACAGTTGTGTTTGAGGAAGGTTCTTCTGGAAAAATCACGGGGGTTGTATTAGCTATTCCGATTTCGTTTAAATCGGAGGTCAAAATGGATTTGGCAGATCAATAACAGACATCCTCAATTGAAAAAAGCAATATACTCTTTTAGTTTATCTTTTATTACTATGTTAGCTCGTCTTGCCGTACTTCAGTACTGTCTACGACTCGCTGCCTTGCACTAAAAGTAAACTAAAAGACCATACTAGGATTTTTTTGAGTCTGTTTTCGTTTTGAGTTCATCTACGCGCGCTTGGGCTTGCTCCATCTGTGCTTGAATTTGTTCGGCTCTAGCTTGGGCTTCCAACCCAAAGGCCTGTGTTTTATAGGCAAGCTCCTTGGCAAGAGGAGCGACTTTTTGCGCTTCCTGTTGAAGGATTTGAAGTTGGTCTTTAAGTTGAGCCTGGAGAGTGTTGATACGACTGGTTTCTTTAGCCGCTTCTTTGGCGTTGGCGATTAACTCCTTACGGTTTAGAACCAGTTTGTAGGAAGATTTTGCGGCACTCAAAAATAGGATGGTTGAAATCAAACTCATGAGGCTTCCTCCTGGGTTTCCCGGATTTTCTGGGCTAGCTGCGCTAGGTGCTCAAAGTCCGGTTCCTGGGTCTGGAATTGAATCTCTAGACCGTCTCCAGTCTCAAACCGAGGGAGTAAGTGAACATGGGTATGGAAGACTGTTTGGCCAGCAGCTTCTTCACTGTTGTTGAGCACATTGATTCCTTGGGCGCCAACAGCATTTTTCAAACGACGGGCCAAGGCAGGTACTTGTCCAAAAAGATCCTGAGCTACCTGTGGGTCTAAGTCGAGAATATTACGGTAATGCTTTTTGGGGATAATTAACGTGTGGCCTGGGGTTGTTTGGGAAATATCCAAAAAAGCCAGAATGTGCTCGTCTTCATAGATTTTACTGGCCGGGATTTCTCCGGCAACGATTTTACAAAAAAGACAGTCCATCTTTTCCTCCTTTTCTCTCTTACCATTTGATATAATGGTTGTGATTGAAAGAAAGCTTAGGAGTCTTAACATCTCCTAGCTTACTCTCCTAAGTATAGCAAAAATGGAGGATTTATGTTAGAAGTGAATCACATAACAGGAGGGTATTTTAATCTTCCTGTCTTAAAAGATGTGAGTTTTTCTGTTCAAAACCATGAAATTGTGGGTCTAATTGGCTTGAATGGAGCGGGAAAGTCAACAACGATTAAAGAAATTATTGGTTTTTTGCATCCCTATTCGGGAGAAATTTTGTTGGAGGGCCAGCAACTTCAAACGGATGTGGTAGCTTATCGCAAGAAAATTGGTTATATTCCAGAAAGTCCCATGCTCTATGAGGAATTAACCCTGCGGGAGCATCTGGAGATTGTAGCTATGGCCTATGACAAGGATTTGGACCAAGCTTTGGAGCGACTCCAACCCTATCTTCAGCGATTTCGACTAGATCAACGTCTGGATTGGTTGCCTGCTGAATTCTCTAAGGGAATGAAACAGAAGGTTATGATCTTGTGTGCGATTCTTGTGGAACCGGACCTATACATTGTGGATGAACCCTTTTTGGGTTTAGATCCTCTAGCCATTGAAGATCTTCTAAATTTTCTTTTGGAAGAAAGAAAAAAAGGGAAGGGAGTTTTGATGTCTACCCACGTCTTAGATACAGCCGAAAGGGTTTGTGATCGCTACATCCTCCTCCACCAAGGTCAAGTGCTGGCTGAGGGGAGTCTAGCAGCGATTCAAGAACAATTTCAGATGCCAGGACAGAGCCTTCACGATATCTACCTGAAGGTTACCCAGGAGGAAGCGCATGCGTGATTTATTTCGGCGACGGCGAAAAAAGTTTCGAGGAGAGCTGGTGGGCTATGCCCGTTATGTTTTCAATGACCATTTTGTTCTTTTTCTTTTTCTTTTATTAGGCCTAGCCCTAACCCAATACAGGGAGATTTTGGTGGATCCGAGGCCTTATCAAGTTGGCTTAGCCTGGTTCGTACCTGTCTTTTCTCTCTTCGCTTTTTGGCCCATGCGTATGGCGACCTATATGCGCAGGGGGGATGAGTATTTTCTGTTGGTGCCGGAGGAAGCAGTCAAGCAATGGTTGCAGTTGGTTTACAGAAGGACTTCAAAGAGTCAGATTCTGCGGGCCGTCCTCGTTTTTGCAGCATTCCTACCCCTGTGGTGGGTTGCCTATGGTACTTGGTGGCCAGCCTTAGCGGCATTTGGTTTGGGTGCCTTGCTGCAGCAGGTTTTGCTGCAGCGGCGTTATCGGGTCTTGAGGCAGGCGGGACCTGTGGACTGGACTTTTTGGATTGAAGAAGAGCAGGGGCGGACGCAAGGGATTTTACGCTTTTTCTCGCTTTTTACTCAGGTTAAGGGATTTGAAGAGCGCGTGCGGATGCGGGCTTATTGGAATCCCTTGCTTCCAATCTTAGAGCGGGGGCAGTCTAATCCATGGTATAGTCTCTTTTTACGGTCTTTTTTGCGGAAGGGGCCTTATTATGGGGTTTGGCTGCGGTTGCAGATCTTGGCTTTGCTGGCTCTTCTCTTTGTTCCTCAAGGTTGGTTAGCGGCTGGTTTGGCCTTTGTGGCGAATTATCTCTTGTATTTCCAGTTGCTGGCTTTGTTTCATAGTCAGGATGGTCAGGTAATGACAGAGCTATTTCCGTACGGTGTTGCGTCCAAGGCGGCCGGACTTCGTCGGCTCTTGCAGTTTCAGTTGGGGACCTTTAGTCTGCTTTTGTCTTTGCTGGTTCTGTTGAGCAGAGGAGCCTTTTTAGAAGCTGGGATTTTTTTGCTTGCCATGATTGCTCTTCTTTGGCTTTACATTCCTTATAAATTAAGAGGATTAGTTGACGCGGATGTCTAAAAATAATAGAATGAAGAAGATTTTTTCAAGGAGGAAAATATGGAAGGGATGGATCAAGAATTAACCTTGACGCCTCTTGCTGGAAAAAGTGGGAATGCCTTTAAGGGAACCTACGATGATGGGCGAGTGGTTTTTGCCAAGTTGAATACAAGTCCGATTTTGGCGGGTCTGGCTCAAGAGCAGATTGCTCCTCAGCTGTTGTCGAGTAAACGATTGCCGGATGGTCAGGTTTTGACACTTCAGCGCTGGTTAAACGGTAAAATTTTGACGCCTGGGGAGATGGGGAAGAAGCAGATTATCAATATTTTGACGCGTCTTCACAGGTCACGGCATTTGATGGTTCAGCTGACTAGTTTAGGTCAGCAGTTGGAAACGCCGATTGATTTGTTGAATTCATGGCGGGAGTCGGTCCATGCAAACTTGCGACGGAACCAATTCTTGCAAGAGGTGGTGGATGATTTGCGGACCAGTGCTCCTGGTTTTCGTGAGGATCATGCAACAATTGTACATGGGGATGTCCGCCACAGCAATTGGATTGAAACAGACAGTGGTCTAATTTATTTGGTGGATTGGGACTCTGTGCGGTTGACGGATCGGATGTTTGATGTGGCGCATATTTTGAGTCACTATATTCCGGAAGCTCGTTGGCAAGAGTGGCTGGTCTACTATGGATACCGTTATAATGAAAAGGTACTGAAAAAGCTATACTGGTATGCCCAGTTTTCATACCTAGATCAAATTGGCAAGTACTATGCCAATTCAGATATGGAAAATGCAAACCGGGAAATTTACGCTTTGCGGAATTTCCGGACACGCTTTGGAAAGGGAATATGAGAGTTCGAAATCGAAAAGGTGCGACGGAGCTACTAGAAGCGCACCCAGAGTATGTGGTCTTGGAGCCGGAGAGTGCCAAGGGGAATTGGCGGCACATTTTTGGGAATGACAACCCCATCTACATTGAAGTTGGTTCTGGGAAGGGGCAGTTTGTATCAGGGATGGCCAAGAATCATCCAGATATTAACTTTATTGGGATTGATATTCAAAAATCGGTTCTCAGTTACGCCTTGGATAAGGTGTTGGCAACCGGTGTTCCAAATATCCGCCTCCTATGGGTAGATGGAGATTCTTTGACCAATTATTTTGAACCTGGTGAAATCCAGCGCTTGTATTTGAATTTCTCAGATCCTTGGCCAAAGAAACGCCATGAGAAGCGACGTTTAACCTACAAGTCTTTCTTGGAAACCTATCAAGCCATTTTACCAAGCCAAGGAGAAATCCATTTCAAGACCGACAACCGGGGCTTGTTCGAATATAGTCTGGTGTCCATGTCACAATTTGGCATGATTTTGGATGGTGTCTGGTTGGATCTTCACGCCAGTGAAATTGAGGGCAATGTCCGGACAGAATATGAAGAGAAGTTTTCTAGTAAAGGACAGGTCATCTACCGTTTGGAAGCGCATTTCCCAGAATAAGGGAACTGTAAACGTTCTTTCTGCTGGTAAAATTCTTGCTTTTGGGAATTTCTATGGTATAATTTAAACAGAATAAAGAAATGTGAAAGGGGGCGAAGAGAAATCTTCGCCTCTTGTTTGTAGAAAAAGGAGGTGTTCTTATCGCAACGATTGTTGAACAGGTGAACCAGGTGTTGGAAGGTCAGATTCCAGAGCCCTTTGAATTGGTGGACGTGGAGTATGCCAAGCTGGGCGGAGACATGGTCTTGAGTGTGTTTGTGGATAAGCCGGAAGGGATCACAGTTGAAGATACGGCTGATTTGACAGACCTGATTAGTCCGCTCCTGGATACTATTGAACCGGATCCCTTCCCCGAGAATTATTACTTAGAAGTGTCTAGTCCTGGATTAGAGCGGCCTTTGAAGACGCCGGAAGCACTGGAGGCTGCAGTTGGTTCTTACATCCATGTCGGTCTGTATCAAGCAATTGATAAGAAAAAGCAGATTGAAGGGGATCTTTTGTCTTTTGATGGGGAGAACTTGCAAATGGAATACATGGATAAAACTCGGAAGAAGCAGGTGGAGATTCCTTATCAATTGGTTTCAAAAGCCCGTTTAGCTGTAAAATTTTAGTTTAAAAGAAAGGAGCTTTTGGGGAACCAAAAGCAAGTAACGCATGAGTAAAGAAATGGCGGAAGCTTTCCGCATCCTTGAAGAAGACAAGGGGATTAAGAAGGAAGATATCGTAGATGCGGTCATTGAGTCTCTTCGATCTGCCTATCGCCGTCGCTATGGCCAAGCTGACAGTGTCCATATCGAATTCGATGAAAAGAAAGCCGATTTCCGGGTTTACACTGTTCGGGAAGTCGTAGATGAGGTCTTTGATAGCCGTTTGGAAATCAGCCTCAAAGATGCATTGGCCATTAATGCTGCCTATGAGCTTGGAGACAAAATCAAGTTTGAAGAGTCTCCAACAGAATTTGGTCGAGTGGCTGCCCAGTCTGCAAAGCAGACCATTATGGAAAAAATGCGTAAGCAAACGCGCTTGATCACTTATAACACCTATAAAGAGCATGAGAATGAGATTATGAGTGGTACCGTGGAGCGTTTTGATGCCCGTTTCATCTACATCAATTTGGGAAGCATTGAGGCACAAATGTCTCGTAAGGACCAGGTTCCTGGGGAAGTCTTCGCTTCTCACGATCGCATTGAAGTCTATGTGGATAAGGTTGAAGACAACCCTAAAGGTGTCAATGTTTACGTTAGCCGTAGCCACGCGCAGATGATTAAACGCTTGATGGAGCAAGAAATTCCAGAAGTTTACGATGGGATAGTGGAGATTATGGCCGTCTCTCGTGAGGCCGGAGACCGGACTAAGGTTGCTGTTCGGAGTCACAATCCTAATGTGGATGCTATTGGAACGATCGTAGGTCGTGGTGGAAGCAATATTAAGAAGATCACTAGCAAGTTCCGCCCTGCCCGTTACGATGCTAAATTGGAAAAATGGATTCCGACTGAGGAAAACATTGATGTGATCGAATGGGTCAGTGATCCAGCTGAGTTTATTTACAATGCACTGGCACCTGCTGAAGTGGATCAAGTTATTTTTGATGAAGAAGACAGCAAACGGGCCTTGGTGGTTGTACCAGATGACAAATTGTCCTTGGCCATTGGTCGTCGTGGTCAAAATGTCCGCTTAGCAGCTCGTCTGACTGGCTTTAAGATTGACATTAAATCAGCATCAGAGTTCGAGGCCATGGAAGAGGCCGCACTAGTGGAGGCTGAGGAAGAAGTCCTTGAGACCGAACTGGTTGCTGAAGTACAGGAAGCGGAAGAATTGGTAGCTCTTGAAGAAGAGGTCTTCGAGGGGGAGTCAGCAGAACTCCTTGCGGAGGAAGCAGCTGCTGAAAATAGTGACGACGAATAGGAAAGAAGATGACCAAAGTAAGAAAGATTCCCTTGAGGAAGTCCCTTGTCTCCGGAGAAGTGATTGACAAGCGTGATTTGCTGCGGATCGTTCGAACCAAGGATGGTCAGGTCAGCATTGATCCAACTGGTAAGGCCAATGGTCGGGGGGCTTATATTAAGCTTGATAATGAAGAAGCAGCCCAGGCTAAGAAAAGAAGGGTCTTTGATCGCAGTTTTCGTCAGGAAATTCCCGAAGAATTTTACGATGAACTGATCGCTTTTGTTGATCGCAAATTGAAACGAAGAGAGTTAGGACTTGAATAAGGAAGAACAGTTGTTAAACCTTTTAGGTCTGGCCCAGCGAGCAGGTAAGCTCGTTTCCGGTGAAGATTTAGTCATAAAAAGCATTCAAAGTAATCAAGCACAATTAGTGTTTTTGGCACAAGATGCTGGCCCTAATCTTCGTAAGACCATTGAGGATAAAGGTCGCTACTATAAAAAAACAGTAGTCGATCAATTTTCAACCCAAGAATTGAGTCTGGCCATCGGGCGCCAACGGAAGGTGCTCAGTGTGGTCGACTCCGGATTTGCAAAAAAAATGAGGTCCATTATGAGCTAGAAATGGAGGCATGTAGATGTCTAAAAAACGTTTGTATGAAATTGCCAAGGAACTTGGTAAAGAAAGTAAAGAAATTGTTCATCGAGCTAAGGAATTGGGGATTGAAGTGAAGAGCCATGCTTCTTCTGTCGAAGCGGATGTGGCTAATCGCATTAAAAAAAGTTTTCAGTCTCCAAAGGCTGCAGCGCCAAAGGAAAGCCCGAAAAGCAAACCAGCCCCAGCTTCTGAGCCTGCAAAAGCCCAAAGTAGCCGACCCCAAAACCGGAACTTTAAAGCCGAGCGTGAGGCCAAAGCTAAGGCAGACGCTGAGCGTCGCAAGAACAATCGGGGAAATCAGGAACGTCGCAATGGCCAGGATGGCCGAGGTCGAGGACAAAATTTCCGTGACCGCGACCGGGATCGTCAGCGGCAAGGAAATGGTCGCGATCAAAACCGCAATCGTGGGAATCGTGATCAACATCGTCGCCAAGATCGAAATACCCAGCAAGCGGGTCCGCGTCTGGACTTCAAGGCGCGTGCGGCAGCTTTGAAAGCTGAACAAAATGCGGAATATGCACGGAACAGTGAATCCCGCTTCAAGGAAGCTCAGGCCCAACGCCAAGCTCAAGAGGAGCAGGCAAAGCGCCGGAAGGAAGCGAAACAAGAAGCAGCAGCCCAAGTAACAGCGGCTCCAGCTCCTGAACCAGTTGCTTTCCAAGCGCCTGTGGCGGCAGCACCAGCCCCAGATAATCGTCGTAAAAAACAAGCGAGACCAGATAAACGCCGTGACAACGAGCATGAAGATGGTCCACGCAAGCAAGCAAATAGAAATCGAAATAACCAGAATCAAGTGAGAAATCAAAGAAATAGTAATTGGAATAAAAACAAAAACAAAGGGAAGAACCAACGTGGTAAGAATCAGGCAACAAAACCGGTTACTGAACGTAAGTTCCACGAACTTCCGAAAGAATTTGAATACACTGCCGGCATGACTGTTGCGGACATTGCAAAACGGATTAAACGTGAACCAGCAGAAATTGTTAAGAAGCTCTTTATGATGGGCATTATGGCGACCCAGAACCAATCTCTTGATGGGGATACCATCGAACTCTTGATGGTTGATTATGGAATTGAAGCCAAAGAGAAGGTTCAAGTCGATAATGCTGATATCGAACGCTTCTTCGTGGATGAAGAATACCTTAACGAAGAGGAAATGGTTGAGCGCCCACCAGTGGTTACCATCATGGGACACGTTGACCATGGTAAAACAACTCTCTTGGATACCCTTCGCAATTCTCGTGTCGCAACAGGAGAAGCTGGGGGAATTACCCAACACATTGGTGCCTACCAAATTGAAGAAAACGGTAAGAAGATTACCTTCCTGGACACACCTGGACACGCGGCCTTTACCAGTATGCGGGCTCGTGGAGCGTCTGTAACGGATATTACCATCTTGGTTGTGGCAGCCGATGACGGTGTTATGCCACAAACTATCGAGGCCATCAATCACTCTAAAGCCGCTAATGTTCCAATCATTGTTGCGATTAACAAAATTGATAAACCAGGTGCAAATCCAGAGCGCGTCATCGGTGAATTGGCAGAGCATGGCGTTATGTCAACAGCTTGGGGTGGTGACTCTGAGTTTGTAGAAATCTCAGCTAAATTCAACCAAAACATTGATGAGCTTTTGGAAACGGTCCTCTTGGTTGCTGAAATCCAGGAATTGAAAGCAGACCCAACTGTTCGTGCCATCGGTACTGTTATCGAAGCTCAATTGGATAAAGGTAAAGGGGCTGTCGCAACGCTTTTGGTTCAACAAGGAACCCTAAACGTCCAGGATCCGATTGTTGTCGGTAATACTTTTGGACGGGTTCGTGCTATGACCAACGACCTCGGTCGTCGGGTTAAGGTCGCTAGTCCATCAACACCGGTATCCATTACTGGTTTGAATGAAACCCCAATGGCGGGTGACCACTTCGCAGTTTACGAGGACGAAAAAGCTGCGCGTGCGGCTGGTGAAGAACGTGCCAAACGAGCTCTTCTCCAACAACGTCAAAACACAACCCGTGTTAGCTTGGAAAATCTCTTCGATACCCTTAAAGCCGGTGAAGTTAAGTCTGTTAATGTCATCATCAAAGCAGACGTACAAGGTTCTGTTGAAGCCCTCGCGGCCTCGCTTCAAAAAATTGAAGTTGAAGGCGTGAAAGTAACCATCGTTCACTCTGCGGTAGGGGCTATTAACGAGTCTGATATTACGTTGGCAGAAGCTTCAAATGCCATCATTATCGGCTTTAACGTTCGCCCTACTCCACAAGCTCGCCAACAAGCAGAAACCGACGGTGTTGAAATTCGTCAACACAGCATTATCTACAAGGTTATTGAAGAAGTCGAAGATGCGATGAAGGGACTTCTTGATCCTGAATTTGAAGAAAAAGTTATCGGGGAAGCTGTTATCCGTGAGACCTTCAAGGTATCAAAAGTTGGTACAATTGGTGGATTTATGGTCTTGCGTGGTAAAATTACCCGTGATTCGAACGTTCGCGTTATTCGCCAAGATGTTGTAATCTACGACGGTGAATTGGCAAGCTTGAAACACTTCAAGGACGATGTAAAAGAAGTAACCAACGGCCGTGAAGGTGGTCTCATGGTTGAAAACTACAATGACATTAAGGTCGACGATATCATCGAAGCTTACGTCATGGAAGAAATTAAACACTAAGAGGGAGGCCCTCATGGCAAATTCAATTCGTACAGACCGGGTCGCTATGGAAATCAAACGGGAAGTCAACGAAATCCTTCAGAAGAAGGTTCGTGACCCCCGTGTCCAAGGCGTAACCATCACTGATGTTCAAATGACCGGTGATCTCTCCCTTGCCAAGGTTTACTACAGCATTATGAGTGATCTGGCATCTGATAACCAAAAAGCGCAAATCGGATTGGAAAAAGCGACCGGAACCATCAAACGGGAATTAGGTCGCCAACTCCACATCTACAAAATCCCTGATTTGACCTTCATCAAAGATGAATCCATTGAATATGGAAATAAAATCGATCAAATGTTACGGGATTTGAACAAGGAAGATTTTTAATAGAAACCTATTCTCGAATGAGTGACGATAGAATGAGCCCTCCAACTGTTTCGGTTGGAGGTTTTTTGGTACGACGGGCATGTCGTACATCTGAGGTGTAAGTCCTCTGTGGGCACCTGCTACCGGTGAACCCAATAGCGACTCCCAAGCCTGACTATCGTGAGGTAGCGGGGAGAGGAAGGGATAGC
>NZ_JADXDQ010000036.1:19125-19824 GCF_015831295.1 Streptococcus sp. NLN64 | reverse complement strand
TAGCAGCTTTGAAAGGCTTTCCAATTGTCTATATTGATGAAACAGGTATTGATACTTATCTATATCGTAAAAATGCCCGTGCACCTAGAGGTGAAAAGATTTATTCCAAAGTTTCTGGTCGTCGATTTGAAAGAACTTCCATTGTATCTGGACAAATTGGTCAGACTTTTGTAGCGCCAATGATTTACAAAGAGAGTATGACGAGTGATTTCTTTGTAGAGTGGTTTAAACAAGAGCTTCTACCATCTTTAAAGACTCCTCATGTTATTGTTATGGTCAATGCATGTTTTCACCCTAAGAAAATACTAGATGAACTTTCTATCTATGCTGGTCACTTCTTTTTACCTCTACTACCGTATTCTCCAGAATTAAATCCAATTGAGCAAAGTTGGCTATTCTAAAAAAATCAGTTACAGAATTACTTCGCAAGATGGACTCTATAACTGATGCAATAGCATACTATTTAAAAACTAAATAACTATATATTGAAAAACTCCAAGGTTAAATACAAATTGCTTGTGATCTTGAAATTTTCCAAACAACTTATTATAGACCCCAAATCCTAAGGATGTATTTATGATACTGTCGTAATGATTTTAGAGATGTATTGTAAACGTGTTCTCAAAAGAGCTAAAAAAGCATTCCAAAAAATGGAATACAAAAGAGATTAAGCTAGTTCACAAGCTAACCTATCTTTAG
>NZ_JADXDQ010000036.1:0-19115 GCF_015831295.1 Streptococcus sp. NLN64 | reverse complement strand
TTGGGCTATTCTAAAAAAATCAGTTACAGAATTACTTCGCAAGATGGACTCTATAACTGATGCAATAACATACTATTTAAAAACTAAATGACTATATTATACTCATTGGATTTCAAATTCTGACTTTGTCAAGCCTTTTTGATGAACTTATTGCTTGCGTGTTTCCACGCCTTATCTTTAATATTCAACAGGTCTCCCAGACCTGTTGAACGATCATCATCCGCTGTCCTCGTCAATTTTTTGAAATTCCACGAGTATTCTGATTTTGAAATTCGTTAAGGGCACCTCGAAAAACTCCGGTTTTGCATCAAATCATGTCGTAGAAATCTTGATAAATCAATGTTCGAATTTTTAAGAGTTTAGTTTTTAGAGGTGCCCTTAAGTATTAATAGGAATCGAAATTTCAATTAACTTATCTGAGTAGAGGGTTTTAATATCCTCTTTTTTTATAGCCTCAGATTTGATCCGGCGTTTAAGGAAAAAGTCACGAATCGTTTCAATTTCGACTTCACGGATAGCGCGGTGTTTGTTTGTAATGAGAATTTCATAGTGGTTGGGTGCCTGGGTAAAAATGACGTCCGTGTTTCCAGCTGAAAACGTCTCAACCAAGGTGGCATCTGTGTTTTCAAGCTGGCTCTGAATCAATTGTTTATGACTGGAATTTGTATTAATTAATTTCATAAGCTGTTCCTTTCATCATAAATTCTAATCTAACTTTTGTGAGAGTTGCCATTGCTGGAGCCCCCAGCGGTGACTTCCCCGTTTCAAGTGGAGAAAAGCCTCATCTACTGAAAACCATGCTAGATTATTGAAATCCTCCAGGGGTTGACCAACCTCCTGATAGGACGTGACTTCATAAATATAAGCTGGATTGTGATAATGGGTATCACGATGACTCGAATAGAAGTACTCGTCCGCCTGACCATAATACTGCCCCAACTCAGCTGTAAAACCCAATTCTTCAATTAGCTCTCGCTCCAATGCATCCTGATGATCCTCACCAGCTTCAATTTCTCCACCTGGGAGAAACCAAGCACCATTTGGAGCCTGTACTAAAATCACGCGCTCCTTGCTCGCATCCGGGACAACTGCATAAACTCCATAGCGGACCTTGTAGTCCACAGCAGGATCCTTCTTACCAAAATGAGGAATTGTCATAGGTTAACCTTCCTAAGATTCACTTGTTTTTCTTTATTATATCATGATTTTGGACCATCATCCTTTAGAAAAAAAGAAAAAAGGAGAAATAATTCACATTTTACGAATCTGTCGAAAAAAGGATGGGACTTCTGTCCCACCCTGGTCAATCTTATTCAGATTCTACTGTTTCGGTTTCTGGTTCCACTTTTTGGGTAGATTTAATGATGATCTGTCCACTTTGCATCACTGCTTTGAGGTCCTTGTCTTGAGGATTCTCCAAGTAGAAATCGGTGATGGCGTCTTCTATGTGGTCTTGAATGGTTCTACGAAGTGGGCGAGCTCCCATTTTTGGATCGTATCCAAGGTCTACCAATTTTTCCTTGACTTTATCTGTAACGCTCAGCTGAATCCCGTTTTTGCCAAGGCGTTCACGAACATCATCCAACATGAGATCTACAATCTGAAGGAGATTTTCCTTGCTTAAGGCTTGGAATTCAATGATACCGTCAAAACGGTTCATAAATTCTGGACTGAAGAAGTTACCTAGCTCATTCATGACAGAGTTGGTTCGGCCTTCACGGCTCGCTCCAAATCCGACAGAGGCTTCGACTTTACCAGTACCAGCATTAGAGGTCATGATGATGATGGTATCTTTGAAGCTGACTGTCCGGCCTTGACCGTCAGTCAAGCGACCATCGTCAAGAACTTGCAGGAACATATGCATCACATCTGGATGGGCCTTCTCGATCTCATCTAAGAGAACAAGAGAATAGGGATTGCGTCGAACTTTTTCGGTCAATTGTCCGGCCTCATCATAGCCAACATAGCCTGGAGGTGCTCCAACTAGCTTAGCGACACTATGTTTTTCCATGTACTCACTCATATCGAAGCGAATCATGCTGTCTGCGGAACCAAAGAGTTCCACGGCCAATTGTTTGGAGAGTTCTGTCTTACCAACCCCGGTAGGACCAACAAAGAGGAAGCTACCGATTGGACGATTAGGACTTCCCAATCCAACCCGGTTACGACGGATTGCTTTGGCAATTTTATCGATAGCAGGATTCTGTCCAATCACATGGGCTTTCAAATCATCAGCAAGGTTGACTAATTGGGATTGTTCTTTTTCCTTGAGGTCACCTACAGGGATATTTGTTTTTTGCTCAATGATGGCCTCGATTGCTTTTTCGGTGATAATTGGCATGTCCTGGTCGTGGATTTCGGTTTTTTGCAATTCCTTGTATTTGGCAATTTGATCGCGGTAGTAGGCTGCTTTTTCGTAATCCTCGTCCCGGGTTGCCTGAGCTTTAAGACGTTCCGCTTCAATTAAACGCTCATCCAATTCTTTTGGATCAACGAAAGTTAGGGTTAGATTCATTTTTGACCCCGCTTCATCCAAGAGGTCAATAGCTTTATCTGGTAAGAAACGGTCTTGGATATAGCGGTTCGATAAGACAGCTGCTGCCTCAATAGCCTCATCCGTGTATTTTACGTGGTGGTAGTCCTCGTATTTTTTTTGGATTCCTTTAAGGATAATTAAGGTTTCCTTAACAGTTGGTTCTTCAACCTTGACTGGTTGCATCCGGCGTTCTAAGGCTGCGTCTTTTTCGATAATACGATATTCATTGAGGGTTGTTGCACCAACCAGTTGCAATTCTCCACGTGCCAAAGCTGGTTTCAAGATATTTCCTGCATCCATATTGCCATCGCCAGCATTCCCTGCTCCGACGATTTCATGGATTTCATCAATGAAGAGAATGATGTCATCACGTTGACGAATCTCTTCCATCAACTTTTGCATTCGTTCTTCGAATTGAC
Source organism: Streptococcus sp. NLN64 (assembly GCF_015831295.1). Taxonomy (NCBI): domain Bacteria; kingdom Bacillati; phylum Bacillota; class Bacilli; order Lactobacillales; family Streptococcaceae; genus Streptococcus; species Streptococcus sp. NLN64. Next base: position 16,160 of record NZ_JADXDQ010000036.1, on the reverse strand, counting down.
CACGGATTCCAGTACCTTGAACCAGACTCACCATATCCAAGCGAATGACTTGTTTCGATTGTAGTTTTTGTGGGACATCCCCATCCACAATTTTTTGGGCGAGCCCTTCAACAACAGCGGTTTTACCAACCCCTGGTTCCCCGATTAGAACAGGATTGTTCTTGGTCCGCCGATTTAGGATTTCGATAACCCGAATGATTTCCTCATCCCGTCCGATCACAGGATCGATATCACCTCGTTTAGCAATGTCAGTGACATTGATACCAAATTCATCTAAAATTCCTTTTGGTCGAGGTTTGGATTGACGGGCCCGTTCGCGTTGTCCAGGACGGTTTCCAGTTTCTTCTTGTTCCGGACGTTGGAAGTTGCCCAAATTTTGGAAAAAGTCGCCAAAAGGATCGTTACTATTGGCGTTCCCACTCAAACCTTTAAGCAAGGACGCATTCGGATCGGATTTCATAATTTGATAACAGTTTTGACACAAATCAACTTGTTGCTGGTGACCATTAATATTTGTATACAAGTGAATGGTCGCCTCGTTCATTTTACAATTTTGACAAAGCATAGATCTTCCTTTCTTTGGTCATGACCTCAATTGGTCAATAAAGGTCAAATGTAATCTACTATGATTATAACACCTTTTTGCAACATTGCAAGTAAAAACTATGAAAAGGAACTACTTGACCCATTCAGGCTCATGCTTTAGAATAAAAGAAAGGAGACAACAATGAATGAAACCGTAAGACTTGCCCGCAGCGAGGATGCCCCTGCTCTTTTGGAAATCTATGCCTACTATGTCCAGGAAACTGCGATATCCTTTGAGCATCAAGTCCCTAGTCTAGCAGAATTCCGGGATCGGATGGACCATATCCAGTCCTTTTATCCCTATTTAGTGGTAGAAGTAGATGGTAAGATTCTCGGTTATGCTTATGCGGGCCCTTTTCGTTCTGCAGCCGCCTACGCATGGGCAGTAGAATCGACTATTTATTTGTCTCCTCAAGAAAAAGGAAGAGGACTCGGACACTTACTCTATGATCGGCTAGAAACTTGTCTCAAAGCTATGGGAATCCTATCTGTTAAGGCCTGCATTGGCTTAGGACAGGAGGACGATCCGTACAGTTCTGTGGCCAGTCAGATTTTTCATGCGAAACGAGGCTATGTGCAGGTGGCGCATTTTCCACAAGTTGGTTTCAAATTCCAGCGCTGGTATGATATGATTTGGATGGAAAAGGATTTAGGGTCTAAAGATGTAACGATAGAAGTGCCCAAGGCAATCTGGGAGTGTGAAAATTTACAGGAATTGGGTTTGAGTGAAGAAGTCTCCTAGAAATTTACCCTATTCTATGGTATACTAGGTAAGAATTAAGGAAACAGGAGAAATGTAATGGAATCACATTTGGTACGCATTATCAATCGTCTTGAAAAAATGGCGACAGATGGCGGAAATTTGAAACGGAATTTTGAGCGTGACGGTGTAGTTGTAGCCGAAGTTTCCTATAGTCAGGATGAAGAACTGGGCTCAATTTTCACCTTGCGTGATGTTGAAGCGCGTGAAACGTTCACTTTCGATAGTATTGACTTGATTGCAATGGAAATCTACGAACTATTGTATTAATAGATGCAGAAAGGATGGGGTGAGAAGGATCTAAACTAAGGATCAGCTTGCCCCATCCTTTTTTGCAGGAAAATCGGGTTCAGCTTGTTTGCTTGTGGGCTTTTTGGTAGAATAATGGATATTTACATTTTTTATTGGAAGGGAATTTCATGTCATTTTCATTTTTACCCCAGTTTCTCCCTTATTTTAACTATGGAGCTCTGGTAACCATTTTTGTATCGGTTTTTGTCGTCTTCTTTGGAACCATTTTAGGAGTCCTCTTGGCTTTTGCGCAACGATCTAAGTGGACTATCTTGCGTTGGATTGCCAATATCTATGTCTGGGTCTTTCGGGGAACTCCCATGCTGGTTCAGATTATGATTGCATTTGCTTTGACACATTTGACGGCGCCATCCATTCAAATCGGTATCTTACAGGTGGATCTTACGCGTTTGATTCCAGGGATTGTTATTCTTTCTATGAACTCTGGGGCCTATGTTTCGGAGACTGTTCGGGCCGGGATTAACGCAGTTCCAAAAGGGCAATTGGAAGCAGCTTATTCCTTGGGAATCCGTCCGGCGAATGCCATGCGTTATGTTGTGCTTCCGCAGGCGGTGAAAAATATTTTGCCTGCCTTGGGAAATGAGTTTGTGACCATTGTTAAGGATAGTTCGTTACTTGCGACGATTGGAGTCATGGAGTTGTGGAATGGAGCACAGACTGTTGCGACCACAACCTATCAAGCTCTCACACCATTATTGGTAGCAGCAGCTTATTATCTGGCCTTGACTAGCATTTTAGGTTTACTATTGAAAACATTCGAAAATCGACTCAAACAAGAGGAGAAAAAATAATGATGGAAACCATTTTAAAAATTGAAGACCTCCACAAATATTTCGGAAAAAATGAGGTTTTAAAAGGAATTGATTTAGAAATTCATCGAGGAGAAGTGGTCGTTATCATCGGTCCTTCAGGGAGTGGAAAATCAACCTTGCTACGTTCCATGAATCTCTTAGAGGAAGCGACCAAGGGCCATGTCTATTTTGAAGGAGTTGACATTACCGATTCCAAAAACGACCTCTTTAAGATGAGGGAAAAGATGGGAATGGTATTCCAACAATTTAATCTTTTTCCGAATATGACAGTTTTGGAAAACATCACTCTTTCACCGATTAAAACGAAAGGAATGGATAAGGCTGAGGCGGAGGAAAAAGGAAGAGAGCTTTTAACCAAAGTTGGTCTGCCGGATAAGGCGAATGCTTACCCGCAGTCCCTTTCAGGTGGGCAGCAGCAGCGGATTGCAATTGCGCGTGGCCTTGCCATGGATCCAGATTTACTTTTGTTTGACGAACCAACTTCAGCCTTGGACCCAGAGATGGTTGGTGAAGTTTTGGCGGTTATGCAAGAATTAGCGGAGTCAGGTATGACCATGGTGATTGTGACCCATGAGATGGGCTTCGCCCGTGAAGTAGCCGATCGGGTTATCTTCATGGACGGAGGTATTGTAGTCGAAGATGGCAGTCCAGAAGCTATCTTTGATAATAGCCAAGAAGAACGGACTCGTGATTTCTTAAGTAAGGTCTTATAAAAAAGGAGGTCTCAGATGCAGGTCTTGAATGGTAAAGAACTAGCCCTAAAAAAACGGGCTGTGCTGGCTGAGAAGACAGCAGCATTAATCAAGGAACAAGGGATTCGGCCTTGTTTAGTTGTCGTTTTGGTTGGGGAAAATCCGGCTAGTCAAGTTTATGTTCGCAACAAGGAAAAGGCCGCGGTTGAGGCTGGATTTGAAAGCCGTATTCTACGCTATCCTGCAGACCTGTCTGAAGATAAACTTCTGTCCTTGTTGGATGAATTGAATCAAGATACTTCTGTGCATGGTATCCTCATTCAACTCCCATTACCAGCTCAAATTCGGGAAGATTTAGTCCTAGAAGCAATCGATCCTGCTAAGGATGTTGATGGCTTTCATCCATTCAATGTAGGACGGTTGTGGACAGGGGATCCTCTACGAGTTCCTTCAACACCAGCTGGAATTATGGCACTACTTGAGGAATACGGAATCAATCCTGCTGGTAAAAAAGCGGTGGTGATTGGTCGGAGTAATATTGTCGGTAAGCCTATGGCGGAGATGTTGCTGGCAGCAGATGCGACGGTTACCATTGCTCATTCTAAAACCGAAAATCTAGCCCAATTAGCTAGTGATGCAGATATCTTGGTTGTAGCCATTGGTCGAGGGCATTTTGTGGGTCCTGACTTTGTCAAAGAGGGTGCGGTTGTCATTGATGTGGGAATGAATCGCAATGATGAAGGCAAATTGATTGGCGATGTAGACTTTGAGGCTGTCAAGAACAAAGCCGCTTTCCTAACACCTGTTCCAGGTGGCGTAGGCCCTATGACCATTGCCATGCTTTTAGAGCAGACCTTTCAGGCTGCGGCAGACACCAAGGACTAAAAAAATCGACCGAGGGTCGATTTTTTTAGGTTCTGATAGTTTTTTTCTTTTTATTCAAATAAGAAAGAGTGAGTTCAACTCCTTGAGCTGCATAAGGAGTTAAAAGAAGAATATACATGTAGACGTACTGGCTCTTCGTTTCCCAGATTAGGTGAAAGAGAAAACCACCCATTAGGAAGATGGCGCCTGCTAACTGAGTGGAAGGAAAATCAGGTTGGATTTTCCGGAACAGGTGAAAAAGGTAAAGACCAGCGAAAGAGTAGATTGTCCACAAGAGTAGGCTCATTGAAAAATGGAAGATTCGATAGGCGGTACGCCCTTCATAAAGAGATTGTAGGAGGGGCGTGAAGGTTTCCTGATTTCGTTCCCAACGATTGGGCCCCGTCCAAATGGACTGGAAGGTCGGTTCGGTCCAAGTCGAATAAATCTTTTGAAAGAAAAAACGAAAGGCATAGATAGGATCTTTAATGAAGGTGACAATACGTTTTCGTAGATCACGCTTGGCCATTTCTGTGGCCTGCTCCTCATTAAAATTATTCCGCTGGAGGATTTTGGTATTGTAGCCATCGTACCAACCTCCTAGGGTTTTTCGATCTGGGTCATCCCTAAGCCCCATGGTCACATAGGCAATTTTAGGAGTACCTGGACCAATCTCCTGTCCGATAACCCCTTCGTAATAGGAAAGAACTGCCTTGTTCATACCAACCATGCAAATGATACAAGAAATTCCAACCAGAACTTTTTTCCAAGTGAACTCTTTAAGAATAGAGAGGGTTAGAATTCCTAGGATGGTTAATCCAAAAATCATATAGTTGTTTCGAATGACACAGGCTAGGCCCAGAAATAGAGCTGTCAGAAATCCATATCTAAGCTGTTCCTTACGGGCAAAGGTTTGATAAAACGTTAAAGCGAGGAGACAAGCAGTCAGTCCAACGGTACTTCCATAAACAAAGAGAATAAAGAAGAAGTGGGGAAGAAAGGCAAAACTGAAAAAGAGGAGATAATTTCTTGCCAGTTGACTGAATCCCCAGGTTCGTCCCAATCTCCAGATCAAATAGTTATTGGTCAGGGTCCAGACCAGGTTCATTCCAAAGGCGAGGTAGGTCGTGGGGAGGATAGCAGCGTAAATTCGCTCCAAACTCAGAAGACCTAGTTGATGAGGATTTCGATACATGTAGGCCCCAATTGTAGTCAGGGATTCAAAATCGCCTTGATTGAAAGCCAGGGCTGCCTTGTAAACGTGCTTGGCATCCGCTCGAATCTGACCTTCCACGTTGAAGAGAAGGTAGGCCCCCATGACGATATAGAGGATGGTTAGGAATCTGAAGAATTGCTTGTCGGAAATTCTTTCAAAAATAGGGGCAAGTCGCAGCAAGCCCCATAGGAACAGGAGCAAACAGGGGAAAAAATACCAGGGATTGACTTGAAAAAGGACTCCCTCGGAAATTTTTATAGGGATAAAAGTGGTTACAAAAAGAGTTGAAAAACTAAAGAAGGCACAAAAGAGCCCGGCCAGCAAGAGAACGAGATAAGTCCCAAACTGACCCAGATAGTTAAAAAAACGGCGCACGAAAGGACACCTCTTTCTTGGATTGAAATATTCTTCTAAAATCATACCATATTTGTGCTAGAATAAGGAGAGGAGGACGCTATGTTTCAAAAGAGTAAATTATTTTTCTGGACTGTCGAAATTCTTCTCTGTAGTCTGGTTCTCTTTTTATGGAGGGAAATGGGGGAGATTATTACACCGGCTGTTCGGGTACTAAACACCATTTTAATTCCGTTCCTTTTGGCAGCTTTTTTTTATTACATCACCAATCCCCTGGTTGAGTTTTTAGAAAGAGTTTTTAAAATCAAACGTGGTCTTGGGAGTTTGTTGGCTGTTGCTGGTTTGATTGGTCTCCTTGTTTGGGCGGTGGTTTATTTACTCCCAATTTTGATCAATCAGCTAACGAGTTTGATTTATGCAAGTCAGGGAATCTACCGTGAAGCCCAGTCTCTAGTGAATCATCTCGCTGAAGAACCAATTTTAAGGAATGTTGATATTCAGAAAACGGTTGCGGACTTGAACTTATCTTATGTGGATATTTTACAAAATATCTTGAATAATGTTACGACCAGTATTGGAAGTCTCTTTTCGGCGGTTATTAATACGGCTTTCATTTTGATCATGACTCCTATTTTTCTGGTTTATTTCTTATTGGATGGAAAGAAACTTCTTCCCATGTTGCAGCGGACAGTCTTAAAACGTGATTCTTTGGATATTGCCTCCTTATTAATTACTTTGAATAAGACAATCGCACGCTATATCAGTGGAATTTCGATTGATGCCTTGATTATTTTTACACTCACTTTAACCGGTTATTCGATTATCGGCATTCGTTATGCTTTGGTCTTTGCCATCTTTCAAGGGGTGTGTAATCTGATCCCCTATGTGGGTCCCACGATTGGGATGATTCCCATGTTGATTACCTATGCCTTTTTGGATCCACAGAAAATGCTGATGGCATTGATCTACATGCTAATCCTTCAACAGGTGGATGGGAATATTCTCTATCCTCGGATTGTGGGAGGGGTAATGAAGGTTCATCCAATTACCATCATGGTCTTACTTTTGTTATCAAGTAATATTTACGGAATCGTAGGCATGATTGTTGCCATACCTTTATATTCGATTTTAAAAGAAATTGTGAAATTCGCTTGGGAACTGTATGAACACCATAAAGAAAATCAAATGCGAAAACAGTTAGATACGGATATTTGAGAGGGAGTGGGAAAGAACTCCGTTGATTAATGAAGAGTTCGTTACAAGTCTTTATTGCAAGTTGTAAGCTGAAACGATTTTTCCCAAAAACGACCTCGCTCTTTTTATTGTTAGGCTCAGGTACAAACAGTCTCTTCCCAGACTGTTTGTATCACCTCCGGTCTAAAGGCATGGTGAATGCCTATAGAGTTTATAGATGACATGAACGAAGTTCATGTCAAAGTTGATTCGGTTATTTTCGGAGGTCAAAGAGTCAGGAATTGACTCTTTGAGTATCTGGATAAGAGAACATGAAATGTTCTCTTAATAAAAGCGAACGAAAGTACCAATCAACCACTGCGTCAAAGAGTTTTTGCTAAATAAAAGTTCGAGACTGGTACTTTGTACCCAGCCTCTTTTCTTATATGAGGACTAGGAGGACGGTGGAGATGAAAGGGAAATTTTTGACAAAACTTGTGTTTATCAATGTTTTATTTTTAGCAACCGCTTATCTCCGGAGTCTACTTCTGGGACTCCCTTTCAAATGGTGGATTAGTATGGGCTTGGCTACTGGTTTCTACTTTGTTTTGAATTGGCCTTGGAGGAAGGGAAAACATTCTAAGAAGTGATTCGAGATTGTTTTTGGGTTACGGGAGGTCAGATGGTATAATAGGACTATGGCAAACAAAAAGAAATCAACAGGAAATAAAACAAGGAGGCCCAGTAAGGCTGAACAGGCTAGGCAGGCAGCAATCCGGCGGATGTTTATCTCTCTGGGGCTGGCTGTTCTGATCATCATAGCCCTCCTCCAAGTGGGGGCTTTTGGGCGTACCCTTTATAATTTAGTGCGTTGGGGTGTCGGGAGCCTTGCCCCAGCCCTCTTAGTCTCGATTTTCATCTATCTTTTTACCTTCAAGTGGTTACGAGATCGTCCAGGATTTTGGCCAGGAGTGGCCGCAGTTTTAGCTGGATTGCTCTTGATTTGGCAAGCCTATTTTGTCGGTGGTCTGCCGCAAGATATGCCTGTCCTTAGTGGTCACCTCAGTATTTTGACCAGTGAGCTGCTGAGCTTACAGGTGACGCAATTTGTGGGTGGCGGTCTTCTGGGACTTTTCCTTTACATTCCCGTAGCATTTTTATTTTCTAACATAGGTTCCTATTTTATTGGAATTCTTTTCTTGGCACTGGGAAGCCTGCTCTTGAGCCAACTTTCGATCTACGATGTGGGCGATTGGCTCTTGAATACGTATCACCAATTAACCGAAGCAGGTGAAAGCCTTTATTTGCGGGAGCGCCAGCGACGGCTTGAAGCAAAAATAAAAAAAGAGGAAGAAGAGCAAGAGTTGGCTGTGACCGATGAAAAAGAGCTTGCCCCTCAAGCCCCTCTACCAACGGTAGACTTGGAGACAGGTGAAATTCTGGAAGCAGCACCGCTTCCAGAAGAACCTGCCATCTTCTTGGAAGAAGTAGAGACGATGGAGGAAGAGGACGAGATGCTGCCCCAAGAGGAGGTAGTCTTTGATCGCTCACCAATTGTCAGCCAGTATGTTGGTTACCGACTTCCTTCAATCGACCTGTTTCCAAGAGAAAAAGCCAAAAGTCAAGCTAGAGAACAGCAGCAGGTCAGAGATAATATCCGGATTTTGGAACAAACCTTCGCCTCTTTTGGAATTGATGCCAAGGTGGAGCGCGCTGAAATTGGACCATCTGTGACCAAGTATGAAATAAAACCAGCTGTCGGAGTCCGTGTTAACCGAATTTCGAATCTAGCGGATGACTTGGCCCTAGCCTTGGCAGCCAAAGATGTGCGGATTGAAGCGCCGATTCCCGGCAAATCCTTGGTGGGGATTGAGGTTCCCAATAGTGAGGTGGCGACTGTCGGCTTCCGGGAACTTTGGGAACAAGCCAAGGTCGATCCAGGTAAACTATTAGAATTGCCTTTAGGTAAAGCTGTAAATGGTCAGGTTCGCAGTTTTGATTTAGCCAAAATGCCACACTTGCTCGTTGCCGGTTCCACAGGTTCCGGAAAATCCGTTGCGGTCAATGGGATTATCGCCAGCATCTTAATGAAGGCTCGTCCGGATCAGGTCAAATTTTTGATGATTGACCCTAAAATGGTGGAGTTGTCAGTCTATAATGACATCCCCCATCTCTTGATTCCAGTCGTAACCAACCCCCGAAAGGCCAGTCGTGCTCTGCAAAAGGTCGTAGATGAGATGGAAGATCGCTACCAACGTTTTTCCAAGGTTGGAGCTCGCAACATCCAAGGCTATAACGAACGGGTGGCCGCCCACAATGCGGAGTCTGATTTGAAAGAAGTGCCGCTTCCTTTGATTGTCGTGATTGTGGATGAGCTCGCCGATTTGATGATGGTGGCTAGTAAGGAAGTGGAAGATGCCATCATTCGCTTGGGTCAAAAGGCGCGTGCAGCGGGGATTCACATGATTCTGGCGACGCAACGTCCGAGTGTGGATGTTATTAGTGGGCTGATTAAGGCCAATGTCCCGAGTCGGGTAGCCTTCGCGGTATCCAGTGGAACGGATAGCCGGACCATTTTAGATGAAAACGGGGCTGAAAAGCTCTTGGGACGAGGCGACATGCTCTTTAAACCAATCGATGAAAATCATCCCGTGCGTCTCCAAGGTTCCTTTATTTCGGACCAAGCGGTTGAGACTTTGGTGAACTTTATCAAGGACCAAGCAGAGGTGGATTATGATGAAGCCTTTGACCCAGGAGATGTCAGTGAAGCGGATGATTCTGGTAATGGGGGGGCTAGTCAAGGAGACCCGCTCTTTGCCCAGGCCAAAGCCCTGGTGATTGAAACTCAAAAAGCATCGGCCTCCATGATTCAACGGCGTCTTTCCGTTGGTTTTAATCGGGCTACACGTTTGATGGAAGAGCTGGAACAAGTCGGTGTTATCGGGCCCGCAGAAGGAACCAAACCACGTAAGGTCCTTATAACCCAGATGGAGGAAGAATAGAGTGAATTTTACTGGAGTAGATCACATTGCCATTATTGGTCATGATGCCGATCGAATGTTAGAATTTTATGTGGAACACCTTGGTTTTTCCATTCTTGAAAATCACGTCCGACCTGAAAAAGAAGATCGCTTGATTTTAGTTGAAAAAAATGGCTTGGTTTTGGAATTATTTGTGAAGCCCCGGGCTCCCAAAAGACCAGCACTGCCGCACCCTGAACATACAGGTTTGCGACATCTCGCTTTTAAGGTTGAGGACGTTGAGGCAACTTTAGCCTATTTTGACCAAGTGGGAATTTCCCACCAAGGTCTGCGCTATGACGACTTTAACCAGAAAAAGATGGCTTTTTTCTTTGATCCAGACGGTCTTCCCTTGGAGTTGCATGAATAACAAAAATAGTTCAGCCATCGGCTGAACTATTTTGCTTGGAAAAAAAGAGAGAGGGTCATGGCCACATACATAAAGATCATGAGTAAGAAAGAAAGGCGCCAGTAATATTTGAAGAATTTTGGATAGTATAAGGTTCGGTAGCGGATGAGGAAGTAGCAGATGAGAATCAGGCCTAATCCGCCCATGGCTACCCCCAATTCTGGCAATAGATGATGATAAAAAGCCTGGTCTGATACCCAATAAAAGGCGTAGGCAAAGAGGGGAACCATCAAATCCATGGCCCGTATCCCTAGCTTATGAATGGGGAGTAGCCGAGTTAAGAAAAGACTGAGAACAGGAATCCCTACCAGGAGGGCTAGGGCAAGTAGTTGTAAAAAAAGCATGGGTCTACTCCTCTAACGTTTTCCTCCATTTTAACATGGAAAGCCTTTTTAGGGCAAAAATTTAAAAAGAAAAGAAGTTTCCACTTGCATTTTCTTCAAAAAGCTGTATACTAGAAAGGTATGCGACTCGCATACTTGTGGGAGGTAAAAATCTTTCATTACCGCCAAAACCACAAAGGAGGATTTAAAAAATGGCTAAAAAAGTCGAAAATATTGTTAAATTGCAAATCCCTGCCGGTAAAGCGACTCCAGCTCCACCAGTTGGTCCAGCGCTTGGTCAAGCAGGTATCAACATCATGGGATTCACCAAAGAGTTTAACGCTCGTACAGCTGATCAAGCTGGTATGATCATCCCAGTTGTTATCTCTGTTTATGAAGATAAATCATTTACATTCGTAACAAAAACACCTCCAGCTGCTGTTCTTCTTAAGAAAGCTGCAGGAGTTGAAAAAGGTTCTGGTACTCCAAACACTGAAAAAGTAGCAACTGTTACACGTGCTCAAGTACAAGAAATCGCTGAAACTAAAATGCCAGATTTGAACGCAGCGTCTGTTGAAGCAGCAATGCGTATGATTGAAGGTACTGCTCGTTCTATGGGATTCACTGTTGTTGACTAGGGAGTCATACAGAACTAAGTAGGAACTACTTAGTTCGTTGTAGGACCCCCCGCACAGTTGATTAGGTGTTTTCAGAACTGAAAAGTGAATGAAAAAAACCAATCAACCACTGCGCATAGCTTTCAACTTCTGAAATGTTTTTTGAGAGCTGGATTTCAACAAATAGAAGGAACCCAAAACCCGCAAGACTTCATCATTTCGATGAGTGACGTGGGAGATGAAAATCGATTGAACCACTTACAAGGAGAAAGATAAAATGGCTAAAAAAAGTAAAAACCTTCGTGCTGCCCTTGAAAAAATTGACAGCACAAAAGCATACAGCGTAGAAGAAGCTGTAGCTCTTGCAAAAGAAACGAACTTTGCAAAATTTGATGCAACTGTTGAAGTTGCTTACAACTTGAACATCGACGTTAAAAAAGCTGACCAACAAATCCGTGGTGCGATGGTCTTGCCAAACGGAACTGGTAAATCACAACGTGTTCTTGTTTTCGCACGTGGTGCGAAAGCTGAAGAAGCAAAAGCTGCTGGTGCAGACTTTGTTGGTGAAGAAGACCTTGTTGAAAAAATCAACGGTGGTTGGTTGGACTTCGACGTTGTCGTTGCAACACCTGATATGATGGCACTTGTTGGACGTCTTGGACGTGTCCTTGGACCTCGTAACTTGATGCCTAACCCTAAAACTGGTACTGTTACAATGGATGTAGCAAAAGCAGTTGAAGAGTCTAAAGGTGGTAAAATTACTTACCGTGCAGATCGTGCAGGTAACGTGCAAGCAATCATCGGTAAAGTTTCCTTTGATGCTGATAAATTGGTTGAAAACTTCAAAGCTTTCCACGATGTTATCGTTAAAGCGAAACCAGCTACAGCTAAAGGTACCTACATGACAAACGTAACCATCACTACTACACAAGGTGTTGGTATCAAAGTAGACCCATCTTCTTTCTAAGAAGGGGTTCTGAAAAGAGGCTAGAACTAGGGTTCTAGCCTCTTTTTTGGTATAATGGAGAAAGTACCGAGAAAGGTGAACTTATATGAAGAAAATTCTAGTAGTAGATGACGAGAAACCCATCTCTGATATTATAAAGTTTAATATGACCAAGGAAGGTTATGACGTTGTAACAGCCTTCGATGGTCAGGAAGCCTTGGAAGTCTTTGAAGCAGAACAACCGGATATTGTGATTTTGGATTTGATGTTGCCTGAGATTGATGGATTAGAAGTAGCTAAGACCATTCGTCGTACCAGCAATGTTCCTATTATTATGCTGTCAGCTAAGGATTCCGAGTTTGACAAGGTCATTGGTTTGGAAATTGGAGCTGATGACTATGTTACCAAACCCTTTTCCAATCGAGAATTGCAGGCGCGTGTTAAGGCAGTGCTGCGTAGAACAGAATTGATTGCGGATGTTCAAGAAGAAGAGGGCAAACCAAGTGAATTGGTGATCCGTGACCTTAAGATTTTTCCGGAAGCCTTTGTGGCCCATAAGCGGGATCAGGAGTTGGAGTTGACCCACCGTGAATTCGAATTGCTCTTGCATTTAGCTTCACACGTTGGTCAGGTTATGACTCGCGAGCATCTTTTGGAGACTGTCTGGGGCTATGACTACTTTGGAGATGTCCGCACAGTTGATGTCACCATTCGTCGTCTTCGTGAGAAAATCGAAGATACCCCAAGCCGTCCTGAATACATTTTGACTCGCCGCGGTGTCGGTTATTATATCCGTCATGATCATTAGAATTCGCGATTTCCTCTTTACCAGTGATATTATTTTTGCTCTGATCGTTATTGCTTTTATCATCGTTGTTGCTCTTTTAGCTTTTGAAAATCGAAAAGACAATCAACGCATAAAAAAATTGAATGAAAAGATCGAAGAGCTAATTGCAGGTCAACATACCCGTTTGGAAATGGATTCGCAAAATCCGGATATCCAAGAACTGATCACATCCGTCAATGATTTGTCGGATGTGATTCGGGTTACACAGGAAAATCTGGAGCAAGAAACAACACGCTTGTCCAGTGTCCTATCTTATATGACGGATGGGGTCTTAGCAACCAATCGGAAAGGGGAAATTACCCTCATTAATGACATGGCTTCTAAGATGTTGGGGGTCTCAGAAGAAACTGCATTGGGGCAATCCATTTTAAGCCTGTTGGAAATTGAGGATCGTTACGATCTTCGACAATTAATTGTGGAGACACCAGAGGATACCATTGATAGTCAAGATGCCAATGGTGAATATCTGACCTTGCGTGTCCGGTTTGCTTTGGTAAGACGGGAAAGTGGCTTTGTTTCTGGTTTAGTGGCGGTTTTGCACGATACGACCGAACAAGAAAAAGAAGAACGGGAACGCCGACTTTTTGTATCCAATGTTAGTCATGAGCTCCGAACTCCTTTAACCAGTGTCAAATCTTACTTGGAGGCTTTAGAGGATGGAGCACTGACAGAACCAGTGGCACCGGAATTTATACATGTGTCCCTAACAGAGACCAACCGGATGATGCGGATGATTACAGACCTCTTGAGTTTGTCACGAATTGATAACGAGGCTAGTGATTTGGAAGTTGAACTCATTAATTTCACAGCATTCATGACTCACATTCTCAATCGCTTTGATAAGATTCGCAGTCAGGAGGAAAGCAAGCACTATGACATTGTTCGCCAGTACCCGATTTCCCCTATTTGGATCGAAATTGATACCGATAAGATGAATCAGGTCTTAGATAATATTCTCAATAATGCCATTAAGTATTCACCTGATGGAGGAAAAATTACAATCTCCATGCGGACCACTGATACTCAACTCATTATTGTGATTTCCGACCAGGGTCTAGGCATCCCGCAAAAAGACTTGCCACGAATCTTTGACCGCTTCTATCGAGTGGATAAGGCGCGTAGCCGGGCCCAAGGTGGCACCGGCCTAGGCTTGGCCATTGCCAAGGAAATTGTGAAGCAACATCATGGATTTATTTGGGCCAAGAGCGACTATGGGAAAGGCTCCAGCTTTACCATTGTGTTGCCATACGAAAAAGCTCTCTCCGAGGATGGAGATTGGGACGATCAAACAGGAGTAGATGCAGACAGTGACAAATAAAGGATTTCAGTATAGTATTTTAGCCTCAGGTTCAAGTGGCAATTCATTTTATGTAGAAAGTGAAAAGAAACGAATTCTAGTGGATGCTGGCTTGTCTGGTAAAAAAATTGAAAGTCTGCTTGCCGAGATTGATCGAAATGCCAGTGATTTGGATGCCATTTTTGTAACCCACGAACACAAAGACCACATCCATGGCGTAGGAGTTTTGGCTCGAAAGTATCATCTCGATATTTACGCCAACCAAGAGACTTGGGATGCCATGGAAGGTCACCTAGGAAAAATCGCTACGGAGCAAAAACATATTTTTGAAATGGGGAAAACCCTGACTTATGGGGATTTGGATATTGAGAGTTATGGTGTCAGTCATGACGCTGCTGCTCCTCAATTCTACCGTTTCATGAAGGATCAAAAAAGCTTTGTCATGCTGACAGATACAGGCTATGTTAGTGATCGTTTAGCAGGTCTCATTGAAAACGCAGATGCCTATCTCATCGAAAGCAACCACGATATTGAAATCCTTCGCAGCGGTCGCTATCCCTGGTCTCTCAAGCAGCGCATTCTTTCAGACAAAGGCCATTTGTCAAACGAAGACGGTGCAGAGACCATGATCCGAACCCTTGGTAATCAAACTAAGAAAATCTATCTCGGCCACCTCAGTAAAGAAAACAACATCAAGGAATTGGCCCACATGACCATGGTCAATAACCTTGCCCAAGCCGATTTAGCAGTAGGACACGATTTTCAAGTTTTAGATACTTCCCCAGATCAGGCAAGTCCTCTTACACGAATATGATTCAAGAACGCATAGAACTTACATGATTCTATGCGTTTTTATGTACACACTTTCCTTTTTTCGAATGAATAGGAAAAGGAGATAAAAGTGTCATGAAAATAGAAAATCTAGGCTATAAGAGTGCTCCTGAACTCTTTGGATTATTTTTGATTTTTAGGGATGAATATGTAGGTTTCTTTGATGTTCGAGTTGAAGAAGAGAAACCTGTTTATCTACCGTTCTTGCGAATGGATCTAAATCATTTACAGTATTTTGCAAAAGGAAATGATAAGGAACAGATCCTCTTAAAAATACAAAGGGGAGTAATTGATAGAAAAGTTTTTTATGAACGAAAACGAGAGTTTGATCAACTGTTTGAATATGGAGTTCAAACACCAATTCAAATCGTGACCAACGAATCCGATGCTTATTTCCATATTATCAATCGACATCCGGAAATGTTTACTGATGACGCTACTTCTCGTATTTATGAGACATTGGTTTATCCTAATGAAATCTTTAGAACAAAAGATAAGTATGGGAATGAAGCAATCTCTTATTTCAAACCTGTAAAAAATCAAAAAACAGAACTCATGGTTGTCACTAGAAATGGTATAATTACGGCATATGAAGCAAAGCCCAATTATGTACAAAGACAGAAGAGGAAAGGAGAACAAATATGGTCCCAAAAGTAACATTTACATCTTACTACCTAGATGAGAATATAGGTAGTGCATTTATCGAATTCAGTAAACGCGAACCAGGTTTATATGGCGAATTCGATATCCCAGAAGATATCAAAACGATTGTTTATTATAAGGAAGCTCGAGACGGTACCTATCAATATATTGAAGTTGTTGCACCAGAGGTCTTTATAAACGCTCCCGAACTTGTTGATTTTGAAGTTAATGGTTTTAATATTCGAACATTAATAGTAGAGGCCTACGCAAAAAATTATCTGGGTGAAGACCGGTCACAATTTAAAATTTCTTAACTTGTAGCGTGAGTAATGCCAAACTAAAACTCCAAGCAGGCTTCGCCTGCTAACTCATGACGGAAAATTAGTTTAGGTATATAATAAAGATGAGCAATACAAATCCGTAAGTTTATTAGGGCTTTGCCGAGCCTGTAACTAAAACT